>JAKLZG010000049.1 GCA_024256165.1 Candidatus Methylarchaceae archaeon HK02M2 | reverse complement strand
TAAGCGGGCCCGATGGGATTTGAACCCACGATCTTCAGCTCCGCAGGCTGACGCCCTTATCCATACTAGGCCACGGGCCCCTTCGATTAAGTATTTAATTTGATACTTAATCATCAATCAATATTTTATTTTTATTTTTTAGTTTTTAAGCTATCTGATCCAGTAATAGTTTACTTACATCATCCTTTCCAATGTCTAATATGTAACGGCCAAGCCTTGGACCTCTGTCAGATCCTATTATTATCTTATATGCTATCTTAAATAGTACTGGCGGGTCTATTTCGTTCTTTCTCGCTATCTCAAAAATCTCAGTTTGTATCCTTTCGTGATCATCGACTTCTTTAATAAGTTCTGCCAGCTCTTTAACAGCTTTCTTTTCTTTGTCTTTTAAGACTATCTTTCTCTTCTCTACGGTTTTAAAGTCATCCGCCCAGTTAGATGCAAGCTTTATTCTTTGAATCCCTTCTTTTGTGACCTCCTTTAAAACTCTATAATTTTTAAGCTTGTTAATTATGTATTCCAATCTATTCTTTTGTGGTGCCAAGGATGCTAACTGGACCAACATTTTGTAAGGGAGATGGATACTCGGCTTTATTGGCGGGTTCAATAGATTAACATATTCATATAGCCCCTTTAACTTTATCAACTTTGATGGATTTTCTATCTTCATTTTGCCAAAGTAAACATCTTCAAGATGATCGTATTCTTCCATATAGAATGGGATGTCATCGATAGATAAATTACGTGATCCTGCAACCCTCTTAAACATAAGAAGTATTAGGGATTGTGGAGAGCCGTACCTTAACCATGTTTGTGGAGTAAAGACATTACCCAAAGACTTCGAGATTTTCTTACCAGCCTTGTCAAGAAACATCTCATACTTTACATGGTATGGATGTGGATAATCAAGAATCTTGTTAGAGACCCAATCATTAATCTTTACAGAATCTGCGATATCTTTACCATATGCTTCGAACCTTATATCTAAGGCAGACCATCTAGCTGCGAACTCAACTTTCCAGCTGAGCTTTCCTTGACCCTTAGTTACCATAGCCTTACCTTCATAACCACAGCCTTCGATCCATTTGCCGCCTATCTTAGAACCTACACATCTATACAGAACACTTTTCTCATTAGGTATGTATTCATATGCTTCCGCAACGTACAGCCTGTTACATCTATCACATAAAGGAAAATATGGAAGTGTTCTCTCGAACTTTTTCTGACCTGAAATCTCAGCAATTTTTTTACCTATGATATCCGCATTCTCTAAAAGGATTGTTATTTCTTTGTTCATCAATCCTCTTTTATAAGCTTCAGTCCCAGATTGGAACTTGTATTCAATATGACATCTTTCTAATGCTTCTATTAGCAACGAACTCATATGGCCTCCATACGAATCATGACATCTGAACGGATCCTGAATCATCGATACAGGCGTTCCAATAAATCTTGAAAGATCATCAGGTAAACCAACAGGAACTTTTCTCAATCCATCCATATCGTCTGAGAAGGCTATGAATTCTGATCTGTTCCCTTTATCTTCTAAAGCTAGTTTTATGCCGTATGCTCTTATGGCATCTGAGAGACTACCAAGGTGAGGTATACCTGATGCTCCAATTCCACTTTCAACACGAAGAACGTCTATAGGCCTTCTAAGCTTATTCTCTCGATCAATAATATTTTTTGCTATCTTATCTATCCATGTGCCTCTTCCTATGATCTCAGCTAAGCCTTTTTCCATATTTCTGGCACTTTAAGTAGATGATCTAATGGGATACTTATTATTTGGTATCGTTACCTGTAGTATGGTACGGTAACTCTCTCCCTTATCTTTCCTTCTTTTGAATTCCTTACCTTTTTAATAGCTTCTTCTATATGCTTCGAAACTACTATCGCTTCATCTATATGCTCATTCGCGTCTTCTGGCTTTGAATATTTACCTATGTATTCCTGAATCGACAAAGAAACTGCTGTGTTGATTACAGCAGCTAAATCAGCCCCACTGAATCCATCAGTCGCGTCGACAACCCAATTAAAGTCCACATCATGAATAGGTTTTTCCTTTGCATGTATCTCTAAGATAGCTTTCCTTGCAGCCTTGTCAGGTACAGGTATTTGAACGAGCTTATCAAATCTGCCTGCCCTTACTAACGCTGGGTCGACCATATCTATCCTATTAGTGGCAGCTAATACAACAACATTTGTGAGCGACCGAATTCCATCCAATTCTGTTAATAGCTGGCTTACAACTCTTTCTGTTACCATGCTGTCTCCTCCCATACCTCTTATAGGAGCAAGGGAGTCGATCTCATCAAAGAATATGATACACGGAGAGGCTTGTCTTGCCCTTCTAAATACCTCTCTCACGCCACGCTCCGATTCTCCTACCCACTTAGAAAGTAGCTCTGGTCCCCTTATGCTGATAAAGTTAGCTTCACTTTCAGTAGCAACAGCTTTTGCTAAAAGGGTTTTTCCAGTACCAGAGGGTCCGTAAAGCAAGACGCCTTTAGGCATACTATAACCCATCTGTTCATATAGCTTTGTATACTTTAAAGGCCACTCAACGGCTTCTCGAAGTTCTCTTTTGACAGCCTCTAAGCCACCTATATCACTCCATTGAATATCAGGCGATTCTAGAAATACTTCCCTCATTGCTGAGGGCATAACATCCTTTAATGCATTTTCAAAATCTATAGCAATCACTTGTAGTTTGTTCAAAATATCAGGATGCAACCTATTCTCTTCAAACTTTAGCTTAGGAAGTGTCCTTCTCAGAGCTTTCATAGCTGCCTCTTTACATAAATATTCAAGGTCTGCACCAACAAATCCATGTGTTACGGATGATAACTTCTTAATGTCTACATCTTCATTCAATGGCATATTTCTAGTATGAATCTGCAATATTTCGAGCCTTCCTTTCTTATCAGGTACCTTTATCTCTATTTCCCTATCGAATCTACCAGGCCTTCTTAATGCCGGATCGAGAGCATTCTCTCTGTTTGTTGCTGCAATCACTATGACCTTCCCTCGTGCTTCTAATCCGTCCATTAAAGATAACAGTTGACTCACTACCCTTCTCTCAACCTCTCCAGTCACTTCCTCTCTCTTCGGGGCTATAGAATCGATCTCATCTATGAAAACAATTGTCGGTGATCTCTCTCTTGCTTCTTTAAAGATCTCTCTGAGTCTGGCTTCTGACTCTCCATAAAATTTGCTCATGATCTCAGGTCCACTTATATTAATGAAATGAGCGTTACTCTCATTTGCTACCGCCTTTGCCAGTAATGTTTTACCTGTTCCAGGTGGACCATAAAGCAAAACTCCTTTAGGTGCCTCTACACCTAACTTTTCAAAGATTTCAGGGTGCCTTAATGGTAGCTCGATCATTTCTCTTACTTTTTGTATTTCATCTTTTAAACCACCTATGTCTTCATAGGTGACTTGTGGAACGCCCCTTAGTATCTCGCCCCTTTCAGATATTACAAAAATCGTTCTTTGGGTTATGAGAACAGCATCAGCCATAGGGTTTATCCCAACCACTTGGAAAGTTAATCTTCCACCAAAATATGGGATCATTATATTATCTCCCTTAGTGACAGGGACGCTTTCAAGAGCGTCTGCTAAATATCTCTCGTCAATAGGGGGAATTGCTTCTAGTGGTGCTACAATTATCTTGACAGCAGGTTGAGCCTTAATCTTTTTAATAATTGCTGTGTCTCCGATAGCTGCCCCTGCATTGTTCCTTATTAAACCATCGACCCTTATTACGCCTCTACCTTCATCTGAAGGATAAAGAGGTAAGCATTTGGCCACTGTTCGCCTTTTACTCCTAATCTCTACAATATCTCCTGTAGATGCACCTAGGGCATCCATAGTGTCGTAATCTATTCTTGCTACTCCTCTACCTACATCTCTAGTATATGCTTCTAAAACCTTTAGAGATATGTACTGTTGGCTCATTTAACAATCCCTTACTTTACTTTAATTTTTGTGTACCTTTTATAATTTTTATTCTTAAGTTTAAATGTTGCCTCTAAAACTCCATTATGGCAAGAGGCGGATCCGCTTGTTGGATCGACACTTGCTTTAAACTTAATCCTTGCTTTATACTTAATATCGTTATGAATAGCTGATATTGTTGCCTCATCTTCTAAAATGTTTAACTCGATGTCTTTTTTCTCCACCCCAGGAAGTTCAATAAAAAGCTTTACCTTGCCCTCATCTTTGTTTATAATTTGGTCGTATACCGGTTCTCTAAAACCCTCTTCTAGCAAATTTCTATCACCAAAGAGTTTTAGTATAGGTTCGCCATTAGGATCAACCTTCATCGACAATCCATAAACTATAGGTTTAGGAAGAAATTTCGACCCAGATTCGTATATATTCTTCAACATATTTTCAATATCATCTTCCATACCATCAAGAACTCGGTCCAATTCATCTAATATATCATGGAACTTCTTTTTTCTCACAAACATATAACTTATCCTATGGTTATTAACCTATGGTTAAACTTATAAATATTTCTCAATAATATATACTGATCAAAATGGAACTTTCCGGCAAGCTACTTGAAATTCTAAGTTCGACTACGAGAGTACGACTGATCAACCTCTTGATGGAAAGGCCGAGATGCTTAGCAGAACTCTCAAGTTCATTAGAAATAAGCCCACAAGCTGTTCTCAAACATCTTAAACTTCTCCAAAAGGAGAAAATTGTCTCTTCTTACATTTCTGATGGAAGTCTAGGTTTGGTTAAAAACCTTTATGGTTTGGCTTCCCATATTTACTTATATCTTGATGAATGGAAGGCGATTACATATTTTTGTGCCTACAAAAAGGATCATGGTAAAGCAGAGTTGACTGAAGTTGAGCAAAGTATACCGAAAAAAAATGCATATGATACTCTCCAAAAGATCGATTATGAGAAATATATATTGAAAAGAAAGCTGAAGTCAATAAAAGAGAAAGAAATGAGAATTTTGCAACAACTTTTCGATTTAGAAAGCCTCCAAAAGCAGATAATGATGGAGGCAAAATATACAAATTTTGAAGAGATTTTATTCTATGTTTCCATTTCTGAAGATTATGAAAAGGAAATCGGAAATATCGTAAAATATTTTGGATTGGATATTGAACAAGTTAAAATGAAGTTTAAAAATCTAGTACAAAAAATCTAGGTTTTTGGGACATAATAGTAAGAATTCCTCTTCTTTTGTTCCCTATCTAGTTTACTATCTGGCTTATTTACTCTCGGTCTACTAGTGTCGATATCTCGTCTATAAGTTACACCTAAGTCTTTAAGGAAAATATTCATCCCTTTTTCCTTCACCATTGGAGGTGTAACCTCTCCTTTCAAACCTTGTTCTCCTGTAAATATCATTAATGAATCAGATACAATATCTATGATTTGAACATCGTGATCTACGATTATGGCAGATTTTTCTTTGGTTTTAACAAATCTTTGAGTTACCTTTGCAAAAGCAATTCTATCCTCTACATCCATAAAAGCTGAGGGTTCATCTAATGCATAAATATCAGCATCCCTCAATAAGCATGACACAACAGCTACTTTTTGTAACTCTCCACCACTTAACTCCGTCACTTGTTTATCATAAAGCCTATGAACATTTAATGGGTTAATGATTAAAGATCGATTCAAACTTGTGTCTATTTCGCCCCCCGATACATTATCTAGAAGGCTCTTTACGTCCCCCTCAAAGTCAGCAGTAAGGTATTGTGGTTTATATGATACTTTTACAGTGCTCTCTATAATCCCTTTGTCAGGTTTTTCTATACCCGCAATAATTTTCATAAATGTAGTCTTACCTAGTGCATTTCCACCTAAGATTCCCAGTATCTCCCCCTCCTTTATCGAGCCATGTGATACATTCAAGTCAAAGCTTGAATAAGATTTTACTAGGTTTGGATACTCTATCATAGTTGGTGTCTGCAATGAATCACTGATTGGAGCGTAAATATCGAAAGTTATAGGTTCATCCCTGAATCTCACATTTTCAGCAGGTAAATAACCATCAAGAAGCGCGTTGATACCAACTCTTGCAGACATGATTCCAGATACGACGCCATATCCCCCAGGGTCACCATAAAGTACATGAACATACTCGCTTAAATAATCTAGAATTGTTAGATCGTGCTCTACAAGTATTATAGGCTTTCCTCGTTCAGCTAAATCTGATATAACTTTAGCTACCCTCAGCCTTTGATGTACATCATTAAAAGATGAGGGCTCATCGAAGAAGTAGATGTCAGCAACCTTTAACGCACATATGGCTATCGCCAACCTTTGGAGCTCACCACCACTAAGCTCTTTACTAGGTTTGCATAAAGATTCTTCAAGATTGAGTCTATCTACTAAATCATCCATCTCTCCTTTTTCATCGAACCTTTTTAGCAAAGATAAAGCATCTCCTTTCCATGCACTAGATAGCTTATATACCGCTTGAGGTTTGAAGGAGACTTTCAATTCTTCTGCTGATATCTTTTCAAAGTAATTTTTTAGCTCTGTTCCTTGAAAATGGTCTAAAATCTTATCCCAATCAGGAGGATTATCTGTCAGGCCCATATTTGGTTTAAGGTTACCAGAAAGGATTTTTAATGCTGTAGTTTTTCCGATTCCGTTCTTTCCGACCAATCCTACTACAACCCCATTTCTTGGGATCGGTAATCTATACAGCCTGAAACCATTGGGGCCATATTGATGAACTTTATCTTCCTTTAACTCTTCTGCTAAGTTGAGTATCCTGATCGAATCGAAGGGGCACTTCTTTATACAGATGCCACAACCTGTACATAGTTCTTCACTTATGATAGGTTTGCCATCTTCACCAAAGATTATGGTCTTTTCACCCATCTTCACCCCTGGACAGAGTCGATAGCATTCTAATCCACATTTCTTTGGTTGGCATCTTTCCTTATCAAGAACAGCTATACGATGGACCAATTTTATCACATTGAGAATGAAAAATATACTATAAAGCTAACATATTAAATAATTCAAAAACCTATCTATTTCGTAATTTAATAATATAATAAATTTAATGGTTAAGTAAATGCAGGCTTACAACGCACACCTTTTTTTGAACATATTGTCTCTATCTTTTCTCTAAATATACACCAATATTCTGAATTCTGTTTAATGAGATTTGGTAAACGATACTTAAGTCCTGGCTTTTCCTTTTCAAGAAACGGTTCCATAGAATCTAGGACCCAAAACTTTGGGTTAAGTCGATCGTAGATTAATTCGCTCTTTGTTTTTTTCGCTAGGTTAACTAATTTAATTATATTATCTTCTCCATCATTTATCTCTGGTATTACAGGCCCGTAAAATATCCAAGTATCTACTCCTCTTTCAGACAACTCCTCTAGAACTTGAATAAGAGACTCTGGTGATGATGTTCTTGGCCCTAACCTTCTAGCTAAGTCATTATCAAGTGTTATCAAGGTAACTCCAATATCAAATCCTTCTGACTTTATCAAATCTTTGTCTCTCAAAACAAGATCAGATTTTGTCTGGATTGAAATTGGAAACTCATTCGCAGAAAGTTCCTCGATGCACCTTCTACTCAATTGTAACTTTGCTTCGAGAGGTTGATAGGGATCTGTGACTGTGCTCATTCCGACTACACCTTTAGGAATCTTCTTTAACTGCTTGGACAATACATCTACTATGTTTATCTTTGCCTTTACGAACTTACCCCAATTCTTTACAATTTCTTTATTTCTAAAGACAGAGGGGCTATAGCAGTAGATACAACCATGTTCACATCCGAAGTAGGGATTCAATGAATAGTCCAAGCCTGGAAGTTTACTATGTGAGATTGCGACACTACAATTAATTGTGGAATATTTAATCATAAAGACTCCTTAGAAATCTGTAATCTTCCTTTGGAAGAGTGCTTCTTTTAATATATGACTATTTTCTATCCATCTCTCAAAAGGGATTGTTAGGATTTTGCAAGCATAATTAAGAGTAGTTTTCAAATCATAGAACCTCTTTGGTTCTTTCCTTAAGGCATGCCTTATACTTTCTCTAACATTCCAAACACCAACAGGTAAGATGTAGCCTGGTCGAATTTCTCTTAACATTAAAATTTTCGCTTGCTTTTTAATAAATTTCAGTTTTTCAGTTGCTGCTAATCTTGCAGAATAGTAACATCCACCTACTTCAGCATAAGTAGACCTGCCCATATAACCTTCAGAATCGCCCATTATTGAAGGATATTTCCCATCTACATTCCAGACAGTCCCTGGAAACCATGCTTCTATCCATTCGAAGCTCCATCTTTCCGGAATGAATATCACAAGGAAAATGTTATCTAAATTTATAAATGAATATACCTCATATTCATCCAAAGTATCATATTGTTTTATCTCTTTTATCAATTCATTTGATATTATGTTGTCTATTGCTGTAATGCTCCATCTAGTAGGTACCAACCTTCTCTTATTACCTCTCCCGAGCATACCAACGCTAAAAGCACGTTGAATTCTACTGATAGGAATGCTTTTGTTATATAATTCTTTAATACCCTCTACTGCTCCTAAATCCCTGTCATAGTAGGCTTTTTCAATAACTTTGTCAACTTTAATAGTAGAAGTTTTGAAGGATTTCAATGGTGCTGAAGGGCCGAAAGGTTGGGTATCTCTACCTAAGGATAAAACTCCTTTTGGTTTTTTAGTAAAAGATGCTTCAGAGTCTATTGACGATATTCCCATTGAAACCTCTTGAATTATATCGAGCAAATTTGTGCCCATTGCTGCATCTGATACATTCATCCTAACCATACCCCTAACTAAACTATATCGATAATCCAATATCTCGTCAATTGATTTACCTACCCAAAGCTCAGGGGTATCAAGTATTTCCGTATCACCATGATATGGAGGAAGCATTGGACCAATGAAAATTTTGGGATAGCCAAAACGTCCTACAAAAGTACCAGGTGGAGTTGATCCTTGAAGATTTTTTGTCAATGGAATTGAAGATGATGTTTTAATTAAAGATTGAACCTTAGTGATTATCGGACACCGAAATTTTCCACATAACATCCGTCCTCCTTTACAAATTAAGCATAAAGATGATGGTTTTCCTATCATTTTGATATTATCATTAAATGGAACCCATTTTTCTCTTTGGAAAAATTCACCCTTATTCCATTCGAATTTATTCAAGAGTGACCCACATTAATTTTTATGCATATTTTTTATTTAATATCTTAATCATTTTTCTGAAGATTTTTCTAGCAACTCTCTAATTTTCACCAATTCATTATGAATTTTTAAATTGATATCTTCTTCGTACGTCTCTACTGCTATCGGTTTCTTACCTCTAACAAGGTCCATTATCTGTTCTCTCAATTCCTCAAACCGCTCAATACCATCAATTCTTATTTCAGCACGCCCACTTGAAGGTGCTGAATAGCCGGCAGTCTGGATCTTAAGCGATGCTATTCTCAACCCTCTCGAGATAGGACCTTGAGCAATATCGATATTTGTTATCCTATTATAAGGAATAATTCCTGTTTTCTTGAACCATACTCCCCTTCTCCATGTCATCTCACTGTTAGTAAGTTTATAGAGCATCGTATCATAATATTTCGGAATCCAGTAGGCTGTGAAGATCAAGATAATCAGAATTGGTAATAAAACGACAAGACTCACTATAAGGATGACTATGTATGGAGCAAAGATTGTTACAGGAATATACCATGTTAGAACAACGATCGGAATTGCTAAAATTAAATAAATGAAGTAAAGTTTTTTAAATTGTAGTGAAGGTTTGAATTCCTCACCGATTTTTATTAGAATTTCTTTCATATTAATCAACTTAGATTTCTATCTTTGATTTAAATCTTACAACCATACTAGATTGTATTAGGAAAAACCAGTAAATACGTTAATAAATTAAATTCTTATGAATAATGGATAGATAGATCTGAGGTTCTATAGTAATGACGAAGATGTTAAAGAGAGAGTTGGAAAAAGTTCTGACAACTGATGAAATTCATCAAATATATAGTAGCTTTGATATAATTGGAGATATCGCTATCATAAAGATACCCGAACCTCTTTTAGACAAGAAGTATATCATTGCTGAGACAATTCTTAATAAAATTAAATCTATCAAGACAGTATTAAGGCAATCAACATCGGTCTCAGGAGAATATCGTACAAGAGATTTAGAGTATATCTTGGGGGATGACAAGACATTAACATTGTACAAAGAATATGGCTGTATTTTTAAAGTAGATGTTGCAAAAGTCTATTTCTCTCCTAGACTTTCTACTGAAAGAGCCCGTATAGCTAAAAAGGTGAAGAGTGGAGAGACGATAATCAATATGTTCGCCGGTGTGGGGTCCTTTTCAATAATAATTGCAAAAAATCAACCAGAATCCAAAATTTTCAGTATAGATTTAAACCCATATGCATATGATCTTATGGTGGAAAATATTAAATTGAATAAAGTTGTTGACAGGGTGATACCGTTTTTAGGAGACGCAAAGTCTGTGATAGAAGACTCTCTTAAAGGGTTTGGAGATAGAGTATTGATGCCGCTACCAGAAAAGGCAATCGATTATATGGATATTGCTATTCGTGCATTAAAACCAAAGGGTGGCATAATTCATTATTACACTCACTTACATGCTCCAAAAGGTGAGGATCCGATAAAGGAAGCCGAAAAAGAAGTTAAATCATCTCTGAAAGTACCTTACAAAATATCGGAAACCAGAGTAGTGAGGGAAGTGGGTCCAAGATGGAATCAATTAGTCCTAGATTTGGTCATTGTTTAAAGTTAATGGATTATTTTTAAACGGCGTTTTATCTATATACTTCAAAATACATTATTGGATTTTAGAATTTAAAATCCTCTTTAACTCAATAAGTATGGGCATTTTTTCCAATTTTTGTTTGGTAAGCTTATCCCAAATTATACCTTTGGGTTCGGAGGATTTCCTTTCTATCCTTATCACTTTACTTGATGTAATTACGGCATCTACTATAAAATCATGATCTTCTTTTATAGCCTTTTCAATTATCTGGACATCATGAACTGTGGTGAAAATAGGCGTATCTTCACCAATTAAACCGAGTTCTCTTAAAATTCCGTATTCTATTTCGCTATATCCTCCTCCTTTGCCTACCCTTACTCCATCCTTAGAAACAGCTACAGACCCAGCAACTATTAAGTCAACTTTAGGTAATTCTTCAAGAGAGCAAAATCTTCCATATTCGAAGGCACCCTTTATTGTTGAAGCTTTTTTTAAAAATGTTTTTTGAATCCTTTTTGAATCTAAAAGTATAAAACCCTTCCCGAGCCTTGGAGAAGGCATAATCAACAATTTTCCACTCAAAAGTGCACCTCTTCTCACTTGTGATTGGGGAGAATCTGGGTTGACTTTTACTACTTTTGCACTTGTAAATTCTTTTAGGTTAATCAGCCTTTGTGCAGCCTTATCTGAACCTTCAAAGTTTGGAATTCTACCTGTAATAGGTTTTGGAAACCTTGCTATACCAGATTCTTCCATCAACTTCCAAATTTTTTTTCGGATAATCTCCTTCTCCAACAAAAACATGGAGTATAATTAACAACTCTTTTAAAAATTTGTAGATACAAACATAAGATTTTCGAGAAATCTTAATATCCGAGAATGAACTGAGAGTTTACACTTACCTAGTTATTATGTTACATCTGTCTTCAGTGTGGAGTATAATTAAGTTGGTGGAGGTGTTGGAGTAGATGGAGGTGTAGTCGGAGGTTTCCTTCCTCTGAGTATTAGATAGACAATAATGACAATTACAATTATGAACGCTGCACCCAAAATCGCTATAGTAGTCAAGTCAAGTCCGAATATAAGCCCTGCATTAACAGTGAAGTTAACACTAGCCTCCTTTGAGTTGCCAACTCCATCTACAGCCTTGACGTAAACGGTATGGCTTCCATCACTTACTCCTGAAAAGTTATGGTTATTAGAAGTTAAAACATTGATCCATGAACCTCCATCTAACTTGACTTCGTAATGATCTATTCCTGAACCAGCGTCTAAACCAGTCCACATAGCTGTAACGATTGATGACGTTAATTCAGAGCCACTCGTAGGTGAAATGATAGAAAGTGATGGTGGTAAATTATCGACGATCACATTAACGCTAGTAGTATCTGTGTTGTTGTTGTTATCAGTTGCCCTTGCAGTGATTGTGTGGCTACCAGCAACAACACTTGTAGTGTCCAAAGAGCAGGACCAAGATGTTGTTCCTGTTGCCAACTGCCAAGAACCATCATCGATCTTGACTTCTACCTTTTCAATAACAGAATGTACATCTTCACTTGTACCTTCAACTACCGTAATATTTCCAACGTAAGAACCACTTATAGGGAAGGTGATTGAAATGGTTGGCGGAATTAGATCGGGATAAACAGCCACACCCCAAGGAAAAGTCCCACCATCGAACTCGTATATTTCTGTTCTTACACCTTCAGTTGTTATTTTAACTAGTTTGTTTACACTAGCTTCTGTTACTATATAATCACCTTCAGAGTCTATGGCTACACCTATAGGATTAGTCCCACCATCGAATTCGTATATTTCTGTTCTTACTCCACCAGGAGTTATCTTGACAAGCTTGTTAGCATTATGTTCTGTTACTATATAATCACCTTCAGAGTCTATGGCTACACTATAAGGATAAGGCGCGCTAACGAAATCATGTATAATTGTTCTTGCTCCCTCTGGAGTTATCTTGACTAAATTGTTTGCAGCTTCTTCTGTTACTATATAATTCCCCTCAGAATCTATGGCTACTCCGGAAGGGTGTGTTGCTGAATTAAAGGAGAATATCTCGCTCCTTATACCATTAGGAGTAATTTTTACTAGATTGTCTGCTTCCCATTCTGTTACTATATAATTCCCCTCAGAATCTATGGCTACACCCAAAGGTCCTGAATTAGGAGCGAAATTAAATATCACTGTTCTTACACCTTCAGTTGTTATTTTAACTAGTTTGTCTGTATTAGCTTCTGTTACTATATAATTCCCCTCAGAATCTATGGCTACTCCGGAAGGCACAGCCGTACCAATGAAGTCATGTATAACGCCTCTTCCACCTTCAGAAGTTATTATTACTAGATTGTTTGCAATAGCTTCTGTTACAATATAGTCATCTGGATCCTGAGCTAATACTACAGGAATGCATGTTGTAGCTAAAATGATCATTAAAGTGAAAGTAGATAGTGTTAGAATACGTGTACGATTCATATTTTATCGACATATTTTACCTTTACTAATATTTATACTATATCTTAAAGTTAAATGAAAATCTTTGAACAAGTGGATGAAAAGCTACCTTAAAAACCATATATAATCAAGATATTATCAAAACCGTATAAAATCCTATAATCTATATTTAATTGATTAGATGATAATAATCTTATTAATATTAAAATCTATGAGTATACTGTTCATTTTTTTGAAAAATATTTGAAAAAATCTTTGCTCTAGCAAGTAGCCTCGCCAATCTTATGGGCTCTGGTATGGCGCCCTGAATTGTAAATTTATCCAATATTCTTTTACAGATTTCTAAAGAAATTCCATGAGGTCTCACAAAAATTTTATAATTTGTATGAAGTTTAACAATCTCCCTTGAGCCAAGCTGTTCATAAGCTGATAACTTTTTCTCCCAAGAATCTGGAAAATGATGCTTTATATGAGGCTCCAAGCCTTCAGACTCCTCAAATGTAACACTTATCACTGGTGTATTGGTTTTTAGCCCTACCGAGTCTATATCGATGATATTGTACATACTGATTACACTCCCCGATAATATTATCACATTGATATCATTCCGATTTAATCTTTTAAACATGTTAACAATCTCATCTGTCGCATCATCTCCTCCTAGCTCTGCACTTCCAAAGACAAATCCATCTATGATCATATCACTTCTGATTACTACTCCTGCTAATACTGATCTTTTACTTTGATCTTTTTTGAAGCTCTCAGCTATCCCAAGAGCACGAATACCTTTTTTCTCAACTCGAACGTGCATGATTATATGAAATAAAACGATTTCATCCTTTAAAGATTAAGGTTTGGAAAAATCGTTATCAAATAATCTAAATGGAAGAGGTTTACTATATTTTCTTTAATCTTTAAATATGTATAGATATTAACTTAATTTGTGGCGATGAGGATTCAGAGTTATTTAGAGCGATACAAAGTAATGAAATGAAGGCATTTGACTGAGCCACACTTTTTAAGTATATGAAAAGATTTGATTATTTAAAGGAATAATGTATTTCAGAGTTTAACGAATACCTTCTGTGCAGTATGTTGGGAAATCTTCAAAATGTACTGGTTATGATGTTAAAGCTTTATTGATATTAAATCCTGTATCAACAAAGTTAATTGGAAATGGACATTAAATCTTGATCATAACATGAATATCTTCCTCTTACCTAGAGGAAGGAATTTAACTAATTAACCCTGATAGAACTATGCTTTCTCTTCTATCTGACCTATGATAGTTTTTAAATATGTAACCCATTCATCGATTTTAATATTTGAAAATGACCAAGATGCATGAGGATGGTAATATCTATCTAAAGAGATAGTTTTTAGGTTAGGAGCAGTGTGTTTAAGTCCGGATAGAATCGTCCACTCCATATAGTAGGGAATCCCAATAAATAGGACGAGATCGTATTGGCCTTTCCCATCCAGTCCTTCCCACTCTGGGTCCTGAAGCCGATTACCGATGTCCATAGCAGACATCCATGAAATAGGATAATTCCTTTCAACGAACTCACTTACTGCATTGGCTGTAGCTACGATTGGGATTTTGAATCTGTCTGCTATTTTAATCATATAATCGATCGCATTTTCTTCTCCTAAGTCGATCTCTGCTGTTTGATGACCAACAACCATAAGAGTACGCTTTGCTTTTTTAACCATACCCACAACTACGGAAGGCTTTGTAATTATGAGTGCTTTTTTCGGTCCTGCAATTTCACCTATCTGCCAAGGTTCATTACTCATCACTCTTCTCCTCCTTTGTATGAACCATTCTTGGTAACAATGTAGGGTCTGGTATAATATTCTCCTTCCACCCTTTTTCAGCGAGTATTTTCTTTATCTCTTCCTTCATCGTTATCGGTAGATCTGTCTCAGTTCTCACAAAAAGGTGAATATCGTCAGGCATGACTTTATAGAACCTCTTGTGGAGGTCGATATAATGTGCAAGCTTAATCATCCTTCCCCTCGCTGTATCATTTGGCCTCATACAGAGCTTTGCGGCCATCACCATAGCTTCCTCCTTTGTTTCAGCAGTATAGAAGAGATGTTCAGGACAAGGCCCAACAAATACTTTCTCTCCGGTACGAGCATCATAGACATACCAATCTTCTTTACGATCTTTTCTACCCAATAGCATACGCCTATACTTTGACCCGTGTGGACCTACGATTACAGGTATCCCTAAACGCCAAAAGCCACTCGCTATTGATGCCGCCTTCTGAGTTATAGCACCCCAAGCTATACCTACTGCACCAACTCGATTATGAATATAATCTGCAATTTCTTCATAATTTCCTCTAAGCTTTCGTCTTGCAAAGATACTCGCAATCTTTATTGCTGCACCTGCTATATGAGGATTAGCGACGCAAGATCCAACATTTACAATACCGCCTGCATCAAATTCTCCTGGATATACCTCATAGAGATTTCTACCATCTTCGTCTCGGTACATGCCAATAGACATTGCTGAACATCCTGAAGTAGTTACTATAAATCTCCGCTTTGCAAACTCTTCAGCAATTTCTGCAACTTCATTTCCTCCTTTCGGATAGTTTGCGCATCCCACTAATGCTATAACCCCAGGTATCTCTCCTAAAACGATAGGCCCACCAACCTTTCGTATCTCAACATCTTGTATTGGCCCTCTTCCAGACCTGATCTTGTATTTTTCCTCCATCATCTTTTTTATGGAAGCACCTACGATATAGTTGTGGATGGGTAAGTCGTTAGTACATGCGCTCTCACAACGCACACAACCAATACAAACTTCATAAAGATTAGAAAGTCCTTCTAGATCTCCTTTAGCGGCTTGCTCCATCGCTTCACGAATTGGAAGATTGTTCGGGCAAGCCCTCATACAAGGAGCAAAGCGGCATTGTGCACATTTACTTGCACCTTCTAATATTTCACTTATCTCGGGTATAACTTTGAACTTCTTCCTCTTAGGTGCAAGAAGCGTTGCTGTCCTTACAGCGACCTCTCCTACCTTATCGGGATCGAATATCAAGGCACCATGAGCTTTTCCTTCTACAAGATCTTTTACGATCTCATCTACAGGATCGTTAGTTCGATTAGGTAGGCCAAGACAGTTCTTTTCTGCTGTAGCGATAACGGGCGTCATCGTCTTTTGCGCTTCTATAGCAACGTCTGTTCGAATACATTGTTCATCAACAACAATTACATCTGCCATGCCACTTCTAATGAACCTTAATTGCCATGAAATAGGTCCGACAATCTTTGCTTTTGGATTATATCTTGTAGCATCGATAGATGTACAGCATATCCCTGCAACTTCAATACTATCTGAAAGACCCGACTCTTCCATGTAATTGATGATTTCAACTGAAGGAGGAACATTATGACCTATAACCAGAATAGTGGGTTTTGTAGTATCGATGACACCTATCCCTAACTCTACTAATGGTGCCTCTGGGTCAGCTTTTGGAAAGCCGTAAACAGAGATTTGAGCGAGGTCAGCAATTTCCATACCGACTTGATCGATCATACCTGCATGGAAAACTTTTGACTCAAAATCTAAGTTATCTCCTTCTTGACCTGTGTGAGTAGACGCTAAAAGTTGTGTGACTTGTTTTTCAACATAGTCTAACACTTCTTCTAAATCCCCTAACGTTTCTGGCTTCTCACCATAAACCAACCTAGTTACTGGAGCTTCAATATCAACACCAACAGATCTACCCACATCTATCGGACTATCTCTACCATATTTTTCTATTAGATGCTCTACTAGATGTCTTGCGTGACCAATATGAGTAGCAGCTCCCATACAACAAGCTATAAGAACAATCCTGGATTGTTGAGCACATATATCTAGACCACACGCACCCCTCTTTCCGGCTGTAAGATCACATTTACCCATAGTGCAGAGGCAACAGACATCACAGTAGGGCAGATAGAATGGTTTGTAACGTTTCAAGAGCTTTAAGTCCCATTCTCTGAGCGTGGCTAGGGAAGGAGATGGTGTTGGACCGTATGGTTCATCCCATTTTTCACGAATTAACTTACCTATCGAAACTTCTAGTCCATCGATCTCGGCTGTCTCGCTCTTCAACTTGTCAAACTTGAATTTAACATTCTTTCTAGATGTCAATTTATATCAATGCCTCCCCTTGTGATGCTTATAATCTTTTATTAAATAATAATGTAAATCCATATTAAGGGTTATAACAATTGTTATATATAATCTTTTAGTAGTGAAAGTAGCGATTGATTAAATCCATCATATCTTGTAAGGAGCCTATAATAAAATCGGGTTTAGTTTTAACTAGATCACTTATTCTGGAAATACCTGTCGGTAGAGCTACTGAAATTACTCCGGCCTTCTTCGCTGCCAAGACATCTATCACACTATCTCCGACGTAAATAGCCTCTTGCGACTTTATCCCTAGGATTTTTATTGATCTTCCTATGCTTAAACCATCAGGCTTTAATTCTTTAGAATCTTCTCTTGTGATAATTGTGTCGAAGAAATTATCAAATTTAAACTTTTTAATGATATTGTATGTGGCTTTACGCCCATTATTGGTTACTAAAGCTAATTTTAACCCAAGCTTTTTGATAAAGATTAAAGTATTAAGTGCATCGGGTTGTATGTTAACGCATTTTGATGCTTTAAGTTCAAATTTTTCGACTATTCTCCATACTGATTGTTTTAATTTAAGGTAAGTATTGGCATCGGTACGACTTTTTATAACTTTGAGCATTAAATAAACATTCAAGTTATTTAAATTCTCAGCATTTATCCCTATTCTTTTGATCTCTGTGATGGCTTCTTTTCGTGCATTTGTGATATCTAAGGCAAATTTGACCAATGTCCCATCTAGATCAAAAATTACTGCTTTTATACTCAAATTCCCTCGACAATCATCATTAATTTTTTATAAATTCTTTATAAATTTAATCGAAGGCTATGTCATTCCATCTTTATACTATACCTATGGATAATAGTTTTAGTATCTGTAAATAAATAATCAAAATACGATCTTATACATGATTAGATTTAATGGTTTTTATTAAATTAAATTAAATTAGGTTATATCTGCACTTAACTTTTGAAATATGTTTTTAAAACTCCTTGAACGAATCGTTAGCTTTTACAACTAAAAAGGCCATCGAAGATAGTTTTTACCTTTTTGTCATTTACAGTATATCTGCTTTTCAAATCTTTCCTTAAATTTTGCTATACCGAAAATATTTTGTTTAAATAATCCATAACCCATGAAATTACTAACGCAAAATCCGATATTGAATTCTATATCTTGATGGATTTCTTCAATCTCATCTAAGATTCTTTTCAATTTTCTACTCTCTGGATCATGATTAATTACTAAAAAGACAAGATCAATATTATCCGAAAAATCTTCTATAGGATGAATGTTGCTTTGTAAACCAGCTATTAATCTTAGATCTCTCTTTTGTTTGAATATTTCCTTCATTTCTTCTTTTATTTCTTGATAATTATTGGATGATCGAAATTTCTTAAAATCTTCGATGTGTTTTTTTATTCCAGAGCTACCCTTTAGTGCTCCATCACCGTATTTTATTTCTAGAAAAACAAGTTTGGGCTTGTATCCCTTTGTAAGTTTCCTTATGGTCCCTTTAGACTCCCATTCAATGGCAATCAGATCAAAGCGGGCACCTAAACGATTATCATATTCAACATCAACTATGAAGTAATCCGTTGACTTTGAAATGCTGGTGTAATTGTTTTCCCTTACAACAAGTTGTTGAAATTCTCTTTCGTTTTTCTCTAAAGTCGTAAAATAAAGGTCCATCATATGTTTTAATTGAGGAATGATCTCTATCCATCCTTTAATATCTGATTTCTCTGGTAGTCTTAATTTAGTATTCCTTGCATATTTTTCGTCAAATGAAAACATGAATTTATTGCTACTACTCTTTAATTTTTCGATCTTTATTAAATTCCCCCCTCTATAATAAATATTCACATAGTCATCTCTGATCTGAAAATCCAAGGTATTGTCATCCTTTACTCTTTCTAAAATAGAATTTAAATCACCAAGCTTTAATTCATGTATAAAATCTGGAGATAACTTTCTCATAATATCCGAATCCTTATTTGGATACTGCTAATATATGTCTATTTATCAAATCTTTCTTTGTTAATATTTTGACTATAATAAAGGAATGTATGAGTAGAGATGATTACAAAGTTATCGAGATAGAATTATATTATATTCGTCATATGAAAGCAGGGAATATTCCGATATATTATCTTCCTTCTTAAAAAATCCAATTTAGCAAGCTTACGGTTTCATTACCATTGCTAAGAGTAATTTAAGATTTAGGTATTAGAAACTTAAAATTAATCTTCAAAATCAAACAAATATATTCGCAAGCCTCAAAGGGATATTGAAAGGGGTTGAGGGATAGTGAACATATGTGAAGGGGTGATGACAGGTTGCTAAAAGACGATTATAAGGATGACGGAGGAGTATCGGGTATTAATAGTAGGGGCTTACAGTACCTTTTTTAGTATCACTATATAGTGTACATTATAGTAAAAAAATGATTTTAAGAAAACATCATCCTCCCTGACCCTCCCTGACCATCCCCTACCGCCCTCCCTCATCCTCCCTCATCCTCCCTAGGCATCCTTAATTATCCCCTCCACCATACCTATCATGGATTTTTTTGAGCGTAAATATGCTTAAGATATTGTATGAGAACTTTTCTCCTTATCTAATAGGAAGCTTTTACATGATGAAAATCTTGCCAGAGCTAAGAAACTCATGATAAAGCTCAGAAAGATGAGTTTCACGAATAAGAGGTACGTGAATTATTTAAAGGTATGGTGGAATGATCATGAATCCTGAATCTAAGGAGAATGCCACATGAACCTGATCTGAAAAAGACTGGATTCATGCTTGAAAGTTTAAAGAATGTCTAACAACTATCAAAGAAATTCTGATCCTATGATTGAAGCCATTAACATTCATGTTTAATTTAAGACTATCCAAACTAATATTCACTTAAGATTCTAATAAAGGAAAGCTTAAAGAGAAAGTTATAAACACAGCCTATAAAAGTGATATTCTTATTATTACTCTTTTAACCATTCAAGATACTTTTTATATTTTTTCATATGACTTACGACTTCATTGGGCTTAAACTCCTTCCCCTCAGTGATTATTTGCGAAACAAATTTTGGGGGCGTGATATCAAAATATAGATTTCTAATATTTACTCCAGATATATCATCGGTTATCTCTGAACTCTCCTTCTGTTCCAATTCAATCTTCATACCTAAATAACTTTTAATATTGAATTTGTTCGTCTCACATACAACATAAAATGGAATATTGGATTCTTTTGCTGCTAATGCTAATAGATAAGTACCAATTTTATTGATTATCGAACCATCTGCAAGTACACTATCGGCGCCAACAAGAGCAACATCAGCTACAGATGAAAAATATCCAAGGGCAGAATCGATGATAAGAGTAACGGGAATTTCGAGTAATGAAAGTTCGTGAGCAACTTTCCTACCTTCATAAAGTGGTCTTGATTCAGAGATGATAACTTGAACTCCTTTTTCTCTTAACTGGTTTATAGCTTCCATTATCGTTGAACTATAACTATGGGTTATAATTGTGGTTCCTTCTTGAATCAATTTTGATGCATTCAAAGCAGCTTTTAGCATAGACTTCCGAGAATTTTCGATTAACTCTTTAACTCGATAAATTATAAATCTCTTCAAAGAGTCAAGGTCTCTCTCCGAGTTCTCTGAGATATTGTAAATAGCGTGACTGATGGTGTTAGTCAATGGTGCCATACTTGGGTGAGCTTCCACCAGTTGCTTTCCAACTTGCATTAAATGTCTAATTAAATCATTACAAGTTGTTGCATTACTTCTTTCCGCCACCAATTTCAAAGTATATAACGCTTGTCTCGATAACCAGCTAGCTCCATGGTTTCGGTCAGATTTGATCATTTCGATTCTTTCTTTTATTTCTACATTACTCATATTTCCCTATTGAATTAAGTTTGAACGAATTTATATAATCTATTACCACAACATTTGTAAGTATCTTAATGATTTTAGGAAAAAACAATATAGCCTTATTCGATCCGATTTATATAGTATGAATCCAGGGATCGTAATATGAGTTCTAATATTATGCTTGAAATCTTGAATCTTTGGAAGAGTTATAATGGAAATCAAGCGGTGAGGGGACTTGACCTTAAAATAGCTCGGGGCGAGATATTTGGATTATTGGGTCCCAATGGAGCTGGGAAGACGACTACATTAAAGATTATTGTAGGTTTATTAAAGATGGATAAGGGAATTGTAAAGATAGATGGGATAGACATCTCTGAAAACCCTTATGATTATAAAATGCGTATTGGCTATTTACCTGAAAATCCTACTTTACCTGAATACTTAACGGCTGAGGAATTTTTGGGTTACGTAGCAAAGATAAGAGATATCTCATCAGATAATATTGAAAAAAAGATCGACTATTATTTCAAACTCTTCGATCTGTATAAGAGAAGAAAGGATCTCATCGTTTCTTATTCAAGAGGTATGAAACAAAAACTTGCCATCTCAGCCGCTCTTATTCATGATCCTGATTTCTTGATAGTTGATGAACCGCTTATTGGCATTGATCCAACAGGTCAACATAATATCAAGAACATATTGAGAGAGATGCTCAAAGAAGATCGGTCTGTCTTAGTCTCAACACATATGCTTGACACAGTTGAAAGACTATGCAATAGAGTCAGTATAATTCATTATGGAAGAAATGTAGTCTCTGGCGATTTGGATAGACTGAGACGTATCAGCGAAACAGGCGAGGATTCTACTTTGGAAGAAATATTTCTTAAGTTAACTCAAGAAACTGAGGAAGTTATCGAGGAAGGAACAAAGAAAAGAAGATTCTTTGGATTATTCGGGAAGAGAAAATAATTGGGTAAAATTATAACTATTTTCACCTTTAAAATTAAGCAATACTTTGGACCAATCAGATCTTCAAAGTCAGGACTTTTTATAGGTATCTTTGCGCTTATAGGTATCAATTCTCTTGGCCTTTTCTTTGGATTATTTGTAGGTATGCCCTTTTTTTTGGAACTTGATCTCCTGATTACTTTACTTTCAGCCTTCTTTTCAATATATCTTGCTTTGACTCTGGTTATGAGCCTAAGAGGTGGCATCACAGCTTTTCAAACAGAGCTAGATTTCTTTTTCACATCAGCGATCAAGCCCAGACAATATATTTTTTCAGATCTTCTTTTTCAATTCATTGTACTTCATATCTTATTTTCTCCCTTCATTTTTTTCATGATCGGTTTAA
>JAKLZG010000048.1 GCA_024256165.1 Candidatus Methylarchaceae archaeon HK02M2 | reverse complement strand
TTAGACCATCGGGCGATGTCTCCACGTATAGATAATCCCAACCAGTTTCAATATTCATCCAATAATAATAGCTGAGATTGGCTGAAGTATAGTCACTCAGGTCTATCTCCTTCATCTCCATGATAGCTTCCATGTTGTAATCGTAGTTGTGTAATTCTGAGTTGGGCATCGGAGTTGGAACATAACCACGAAAAATAATGTCGTCTATATACCAGCCTTCATCGAAGATTATATCGTCGCTATAGAAGTTAAAGGTAATCTCATGAAAATCCCCGACATATGCATTCAAATTTATAGTTGTATATGTCCATGACAATATCTGAACTGTATCAAATCTTTCCACTTCAACATCGTCTACAAGGACTTGGCCATAATCCCATCCTATATCTGTAGAGATTAACTTATGGTAGAATCCTAGATAAGCCGTAGAATAATCTGTTAGGTCGACTGTCCGACTCATGTAAGCGTTCATATAGGTTTGATATGATGGCGATGATGAAGTTCCGGAGTATCCAATTCCTGCACAATAACCCTTGTAGTCTCCGCTATGAGTGCCTTCACCACCGAAATCAGAATCTACTTTGTCCCAATAAGCCACTGGACCTGTCGGTTCATCGTCACCCACGCTCCAACCGTTTATACCATCACCGAACTCGCCTTCAAAATCCTCTTTGAAAATTTGAACTGTACCAGTTCGCTCGCCTATTTGAGCACACCAAGCACTGTAATCTCCACTATGAGCCCTGTAGTCAGTTGCACCCCAATAATCATTTCCAGTAAAACTATCAAGATCAGCTACAGCCCAATCATTATCATCAGGGAAGACTCCTTCAAAATCCTCAGAGAAGATCGTAACTTCTGAATTATCTATAGGATTGGATAAAACTGGATTGATTGGAGTTAATAGTAGGACAGCAAAACTAATTATCGTTAGAACACTTAATGCTTTTTTATTGAGAAGAATTTCATTAAGTCTATTCATGCTATTTTTGTTCTGCTTAACGTTATTTATGTTTTTATAAAAATCCCATAACTCCTATTCAATAAAATCTGCTTCTAGCGTTACTAATTCGGATTTTATCAATAAAAGCATAATTAAGGAAAGATTGAATCAAGCTAAAATTTGTCTGGTTGAAAAGTATAATATAAGCTATTATGACTAATTTGTTTAAGGAAAATTTAACTTGAGGTAACGTCCAGAAAATCAAATAGATGAATAAAATAAGAGTTGCACTTATTGGTGGATTTTATGCTACTGGGAAGACCACCACTATCGTACGGTTGGGTAAAAAATTAAGTGAAGAAGGAAAACGTGTGGCAGTGATAACCAATGACAAAGGTGTTATCAATGTAGACGGTGAAGTTATAAAAAGTCTTGGATTCGAAGCTGTGGATATCACAGGAGGATGTATTTGCTATTATTTAGACCGAGTCAGCGAAGTTGTCAAGACTATTAGTAAAAAGTTCATACCTGATATAATATTAATTGAACCAGTGGCATATTTCTTACCCTCAAAACTTTATGAAGATTTAGGGAAAGAGTTAAGCGAAAAATTAGATGTAGCACCTATAACGATACTTGTCGATGGGTCACAACTTGTACAGTATGATCAAGAAGGTAAAGAATTGCCATTTATAGAATCACGCCAAATAGAGGATGCAGAAGTTGTTCTGATAAATAAGATTGATTTAGTACCACCAGATAAAATCCAAATTATAGAAAAAATAGTTCAAGAAATTAACCCTAGGGCAAGATTGATTAAGATGTCAGCAAAAACAGGAACAAACTTAGACGAATTATTTGATATAGTTCTTCATGGAAAGCATGAAGTCGTTCCAGCTGTCACCATGACAGTTATCAAGACTTTTGCTAGGTCTGTAACTGAAATAGGAGAGCGGGGGGAACAATATACTATCAATGCCAAAGAAATCCTTACTGAATCGAAAGTTAAGAACTTCTTAAGAGACCTATTAGAGGGAATAGGAAAGAAAGTCCAAGACACGGAAGCTGAGATCAGCCATTTAAAGGCGTATGTTAGCGATGGGGTTTTCTTTATTAAAGCTAGTTTGGTCAGATTAGGTCAAGAAGTTGATTTCGTTAGCAATATCAAGGGCTTAAGTAGCGGAAGAATCATTATTAATGCTATAGGGAGAGGTTTGCCCGATGATTTTCTTTATGGTTTGATGGTTAAAACACTCCAAGAAACTGCTCCGAGATACGGAATAGTTTTTAGATTAGAATAAAAATATTAAACTCCGTCTTTTCATAAAAAGATTTAGTAAAATATATGGTAGTTTAACGATTTATAATTACAATTTAAACTCAATTTCATTTAATGGAAGTGATGATCGTGTTGATCACGAAATACATGTCTACCACATGAATCGCCGATACCTGCTTTTCGAAGTCTTCCCGATTTAAAATCCGTAATTGCATCTCTAACCAAACCCGAAGCACCGATATATACATCTATACCAAATTCTTCAAACATACCGATAGCCCGTCTTCCAAGACCTCGACACACCAACACATTGACCCCCTCTCGCTCCATAAGTTCAGGAGGGTATTCATTTCCACCCATATGATGACTCGTATTTGGAATAACCTTTACATCATCAATGTCAAGATCGACAATGGTATAGTATGGAACCCTTCCGAAATGCTCCCCAACAAAGTCATCTAATCCATTTTCACCCTCGGTAGGTATACAAATTTTCATATGTTACCACCTTTTCCAAAGTGGCTTTCCATGTTGGGTGCATTTATCTCTTGAAGTTTGTCCTTTTTATACAGTGCCACTGCGTCTTTTATGGTCCCACTCGCTTCTGTAAAAACTCTTATTCCTGCAGCTTTTAAGGTTTGATAAGCATTTGGCCCTACATTCCCAGTAATAACAACTTTTACACCAGCTTTGGCAACAATCTGAGCTGCCTGAATACCTGCTCCACCAAAAGTCATTGCACTCTCATTAGATATGGTCTCAAAACCCATGGTATCAGTATCAAAAATCATAAAATATGGACATCTCCCAAATCGTGGAGCAACCTGTGCTTCTAAATTCTTACCTGAAGAAGATATTGCAATTTTCATATATATTTTAACTCCTTTTTAACCAATTTATAAAGATTAACAGGAAATCTTTCTAGGTTATTAAAATCTGCAACTTAGATCAGTTTTCTCCTCTGGACCATTATACAAATCCCATACATACAATCGATTGCGTTCTCTTTGCAGAAATTAATTGCCCACTCAGATTCTGAACCAGGCTGCATCCAAACCTTCGTGATACCTAACTCCTTGCAGGTCTTTACGATGTCCTCAGTGATTTTAGGTGGCACTACTAGATTGACAACATCAGGCTTAACTGGCAAGGATCTAAGATCAGGATAGCATTTATCCCCCATAATCTCTTTAGCGTTTGGGTTAACCGGGTAGACTTCGTATCCAGCCTCTTTCAAATCGATATATACTTGGTGGCCATACTTGTTGGGGTCTCTACTCGCTCCTACAATACTAATTATATTCTTCTTATCAAGAAACTCTTTTATTAGCTCCGGCTTTATCATATTTTACTTTCAATTGGTTTGAACAAATCTTTAAACTTTCATCGATTATAGCTTAGGATCTTTTCCAGAAACCACTGATTCTATCCACTAAATTTATTATCACTTAGAAATTAACATGATAATCGTATCGGATATGAGCCTGAAAGGAAAAAAGGTGTTGATGTTTGTAGAAGACGGCTACGAAGATCTCGAATTTTGGTATCCTAAGATAAGGTTGATTGAAGAGGGTGCAGAGCTCGTAGTTGCGAGTAAAAACGAGGGAGTCTTCAATAGCAAGCATGGGTATGAGGCAAAAGTAAAAGTCAGAGTTGAGAAATTAGACAGTAAAGAGTTTGACTGTCTCATCATACCTGGGGGGGTTGTATGTCCGGATAGGCTTAGGAGGCATGAAGAAGTATTAAGCTTTGTGAGGAGTATGAATGATCAAAGAAAGATTATAGCATCCATATGTCATGGGCCTTGGGTTTTAATCTCAGCTGGGATAGTTAAAGGAAAGAAGATGACATCATATTACTCCATAAAAGACGATATAGAAAACGCCGGGGCAGAGTACTTGGATAGATCGGTGGTTGTAGACGGTAATGTAATAACTTCGAGAAGACCCGATGATTTACCTAATTTCTGCAAAGCCATAATCAAAGCACTTAAAGGATAAGTAAAGATATAAGTAAATTTAATTAAATTTAACATGTAGAGCAAGAAGATAGAGTAAAGTTTAAGACTTTTTTCGAATTAAAAAGAGTTAATGAAAGTTGATTGTATTTTTTGCAAGATAGCTAAAGGAGATATATCAGCAGAAAAAATTTATGAGACGGAAAATATTGTATCTTTCTTAGATATAAATCCAAGAGCACCAGGTCATAGCTTAGTTATACCTAAGTTACATGTTCAGACATTTACCGACCTACAAGATGATTTGTTAACAGATGTCTTTAAGGGGACAAAAGAAGTTGTTAAAATTTTGAAGAAGGCTTTGGGGCCTGATGCATTCACGATAGGGATAAATGATGGTAAATCAGCTGGTCAAGAGATTCCACATTTGCATATAAACATCTTCCCAAGGTTTGAAAATGATAGAGGAAAATCGGTTCATTCAATTGTGGATAATCCTCCTAAAGAAGATATTAAGTATATAGCAAAAAAAATCAGGGATGCCATAATTGGTTCTTCTTGAGCCCATATTAAAAAAGAAGTTATGGAATTGTTGACTGCAAACAGATAACCAACTAAATGATAAAATTTAAGAGTTCATATTGTCATTTATGTAATATGGAAATAAACAAATTTTATACCTTACCAAAATTATCTTACGAATACAAAGATTTAGAGCCGCATATATCCGAAGAACAGTTAAAGATACACCATCAAAAGCATCATCAAGCATATGTCAATGGTGCAAATGCGATATTTGAGATACTAGACAAAGTACGAAAAGATGATATCGATGTGGATATTAAATCAACATTAAAAGCGCTGTCTTTCAACATAGGGGGCCACACCCTACACTCATTATTCTGGGATAACCTAGCACCAGCTGACAAAGGTGGTGAAAAGCCAGGTGGTATATTAGGGGATAGCATAAAGAAAGAGTTCGGGAGTATTGATAGGTTCAAAAAAGAGTTCTCGCAAGCAGCTGCTAGCGTAGAAGGATCTGGATGGGCAGCACTGACTTTGTGCAGGAAAACCGATAGACCCATAATAATGCAGATAGAGAAACACAATATCAACATTTATCCTATGTTTACAATCTTAATGGTTCTTGATGTCTGGGAGCATGCATACTATCTCGATTACAAGAACGAAAGAGGTAAATTTGTAAATGCGTTCTGGAACATCGTCAACTGGAATGAAGTAAATAAAAGGCTTGAAAAATTAAAGTAATCGAATACTTGTTGTAAATAATTTTCCCAGGGCTATATAAATAATATCGGACAAAGTCCCTAATTCTTTTAGATTATGATTTATAGAAGACTTTTATAGCCTATGCACTATAAATCATCATGTTGAGTAATCTAAGATTTCTATGTCAGAAATATGGCAGTGAGGAGTGCCCACTTAGGGGGACCGATGGCAATATATACGACATGTGCCCTTTGTGTGAACCTGAGTTTTATCAGGAATAAATATGCATAGAATAACAACGATATAGATTATTATCCAAATTTTGAAGGCCTTTTATACATCATTTTAGATTATTATCTCAATTTCAATATGAGCTAATTTAATTTAATTCGAGTTTAAAATAAGATTTTTAATTATTTTTACTCATTATTTATATATTTTAAAGAGCATAAATTGAAACATATGGTTGAAATTAACTTTCGAGTGGGCGGTGAAGCGGGTCAAGGGATCCAGACTGTTGGATACATCTTGGCAAAGACATTTGTAAGAGGGAACCTATATGTGTATACTTCTCAGGACTACGAGTCTAGAATAAGAGGGGGGCACAACTTTTTCCATATCAGGGTCTCCGATAATCCTGTCTACGGAACTTCAGAAAAGGTAGATTTACTGATCGCACTCAACAAAGAAACTCTTGACATTCATACAAAAGCTCTGACTGAAAATGGAGTAGTAATATTCGACGGAGAAAAGACCAAGATCGAAAAGGAAGATCGTTCTCAATTCGCTGTTCCCTTTCAACGCTTGGCTGAAGAGACTGCCAATAACAAGATATTTAGCAATACTGTGGCGATCGGAGTAGCCCTCAGCCTTGTCAAATATGACTTCGAAATATTAGGTGAAGTCTTGAAAGAAATCTTTAAGGCAAAGAGTAAACAAGTAGCTGAGAATAACATCAAAGCAGCCGAGGTAGGATACAGATACGCCAAGGAGAATTTTAAAGGAAAGCTGCCATTAGAATTAGAACCTATTGAAGGCCACAAGAGAATGCTGATAGGTGGAAACGAAGCCCTTGCACTAGGTGCTCTAGCAGCAGGGTGCAAATTCATGTGCGGCTATCCCATGACACCTTCAACTGGAATACTACAATACATGCTGAATAAGTCAGAAAAATTCAAAATTGTAGTAGAGCAAGCGGAAGATGAAATTGCGGCGCTAAACATGGCTTTAGGCGCTTCATTCACAGGCGTAAGAGCCATGACTGCGACATCAGGTGGCGGTTTTTCACTTATGGTTGAAGCATTAAGTC
>JAKLZG010000047.1 GCA_024256165.1 Candidatus Methylarchaceae archaeon HK02M2 | reverse complement strand
GTAAAAAGAATAATCCTATATTTGTCTATCTTTACGGTCGCCTTATCTGAATGTAATTCTTCTAAATCATGATATTTCCCTTTGTAAAGGATTTTTCTACCATCAACATCGAACACCTGCTTTCTTTCCGATAACTCTTGATACTTTCTCTTTATCCACGGTCTTTTTTTCCTTATGATCTCTTCTGGATCCACATTTGAATTCTTGGGTAACGTAATCTCTAGCTCAAAGTTTCTCGTAAATTTGAGATAGACATACTTTCTACCCTTTCCTCTTTTGACTCGATAATCGATTTCCTTATCACCGATCGTTAGCTTCGGCATTTTTATCACTTCAGACGTTGTATTTCTAAAGTCGGTTATCTAGAGTAGGAATGATATTCTCATGGATTGCTACATTTTAAAATACAGCACTGTCCCTGTTTTCTTAATTTAAACGTACTCTCCTAATCACTATTAGTGGAAAAAATATGTACACATGACCTTGCCTTGGGTGACGCTTATCCGTTACGCTTGATATCGGGAAGCCTCATTGGTGAAGGTGTTTAACGACAACTAATAGGCATACATACACAACCCAGAAACCACATTAACTTAATTAATTATGTGAGATCATTTTTTGGTAAAGTTCTAAATATCAGGCGTCTTTTGCCGAAGCGTTAAACAGGACTTTAACGACGTCACCGGCACCACCATCTTGCCTTTGTCTTTGTCGAGCGGTTCCGGAACTCGAGCTTTCTTGCGTTTGGGTTTGGGTGCGGTTATCGGCACGACCCCTTTCGAAACCTGCTATAGGATTTATGTCATTTTATGAATTTTTATTTCATAGTTAACAATCTATCTGAACTCAATAATCTTATCAACTCTTTTTTAATCCATGAAATAGATAAAAGCTTGGTATTTTCATCTCCAAGATAAATCTTGTAAGTAGCTACTATATCATCTTTAAGACCTGATGCTATACCCATGCCTTTTTTTACGCTGAGTAAAAAAATAAACAACTGATATATGTCTTTAAACCTCCGATCCATCAAAGCATACACCCTAGTATCATCGCCTAGCCAGATTAATTTCGATTTTTTTAGATTTTTAGCGATGAATTTCTTTGATTCTTGATATCTAAAGACTTCCGGACCCTTTTTATTTTCTATTTCAGGTTGCTCAAGATTCTCCATCAAGAATATAAAGGCACTTTCCATATTCCCATCTGTAATACAGGTAGCCCTTAGGACTTTGAAATCGTAAAGATCTAATTGCTTTCGAATATAACTGAGGCTTTTCTTTAACTGACCCCAAAGAACGTCTACGCTTCTTTTATTATGTTTGAATTTTAACGTCACAAGGTTTCTCATCAATTCGCTCTTCTCTATTTTCTCTAAACGATCTTTTTCATCTACAAAATATCTTAGACTAGGCTTCTCTAAGAATGTTCTTGAGGCTAAGATAAACTCGGCTAGTTTTTTTAGTGAAACTGCAGTTCCAAGGTTTCTCCTTAAATCTATAGGATCAAGTATTATCACACTAGCTTTTTGGAATCTTTTCTGAATATCTTTATTTATTTTTTCTAAACTTATAACTTCTCTCTCCCTCCATCTTGATACAGACTTTATTGTGGAAATAAAAGATCCATATTTTAATAGTAAGACTTCACAAACATATCCGCTGAAGCCCTGTGTAGATATTTCTGCGCCATACACTCCTACTCCTTTCATAAATTTTTTAAGTAATCTAACCTCTCTTACAAGTTGATCTTTCAATTCTTTAATCATGAATGTTGTATGGTATGGCGACCTATCTGCTGCACTTTTCCATTCCCACTTCTTTACGTCATAACAGGGAACAACATTAACACCAACATCTTCGATATAAGCCTCTACATATGGATGCTCAGCATATCTTAATATCGGCGCATAGTCTTTCATTGATTCTAATGCAACATCTAAACCATACTTTTTCAGGTCTGCTTTGTTTAAACTTTCTGGAAATCTTACAAAGATATCTATATCTGCCTCTCCCTTTAGCCAAGTGCCTTTTGCATATGACCCACCAAACACTACATCTGGTTTATATTTACTCTTTGAGGCCACTTTTGAAACTCTTTTAAAAGCTCTATTTGCTATGGATTTAACATGATTAACCTCTTCCTCTGCTGGTTCTACAATCTTCAAGGCATTAGATAAAACCTTACTCAATTCATTGGATATATTATTCCACCCCAAAATAGAATTTGTGAATATCACTGTATATAGGACCTTTTGGAGTCAAAATACTCTTTTTGAGCTTTAGGGTCATTATTGTTTCTTCGCCAAAATCTTGGTTCTCATACTCATTTATCAAAGCTAGTAATTTATCTTTGTTCTTTCCACTCTTTACTCTAGAGATTGTTAAATGTGGTTGGAAGCCTCTTCTATTACTTTGTATAATATCTTTCAACCTCTCTTCGACGGCATTCACTATATTTCTTAAATGAACACTGTAATTCTTCTCTACACCAACCCAAATCACGGAGATTCTACGTGGACTTGGAAAGACCCCCATCCCTTTATAGACTATATGTAAAGGTTCAAGTTTGATATCACTCAATAATTTAATAATTTTTGTTGCTAAAGTTACATCTATCTCTCCGAAGAACTTTACAGTAAAATGTAGGTTGTTTGGCGCCACAAGCTTGATGTCTGCATCTGTCTGTTTAAGCTTATTTTGAACTTCTTCGATCAACTTAATGGTCCTTTTATCCTCTACATCTAATGCAAGAAAAGTCCTCATTTACATCGGCAGTTATTATAATATTGATTCTTTTTTTCTTTTTGCACCCTTTAAAAAAAGACAATATCTTATTACGGCGCGATCAAAGAAATAAAATACAATCATAATTTATGTACTACCAATTAGGAAGAAGAGATCGGAAACACCATGACGATTAAAGACATTGGGTGTTGCGGTGCATATTGCAAGACATGTATGGAACAGCAAAAGGAGAAATATCCCAATGAGAGGACTTGTCGTAGTTGCAAGTTAGGGTATGAATCAGGTGAGAGGGACTTAAGTAAGGCTAAATGTAAAATTAAAGTCTGCTGTTTCAAGGAAAGAGGATTAGAGACTTGTGCTGATTGTCCATATTATCCTTGTGAAATTCTAGGAGAGTTTTGGAGCAAGTCAGGATGGAAATACAAGCAATATAGAAAACAGCTCGAATTTATCAGACAAAATGGGTATGAAGTGTTTTTGAAGAGAGCAAATAAATGGATTGGCCCATATGGAAAGCTGGAAAATGCATTGATATAGTAATTTTAATACTACAAACAAATAAGAAGAGGACTTTGATAGATTTTCTATTTTGAGTTAGAGCTATTTATTTTATCTTAAATAAAGCGGATTGTATTACTAAGAAAATTCTTAAAGTCTCATAAAGAAACGCTTTTTTGCCCATAAAGCCACGTTAACAAGGCTTATTAAAACAGGTACCTCTATCAAAGGACCTACAACTGTAGCAAAAGCTTCCTTAGAAGCCAATCCAAACACGGCAACTGCTACGGCTATGGCCAACTCAAAGTTATTACTAGCGGCCGTGAATGCGAGTGTAGTAGTTCTTTCATAATCCAACTTGGAGTAATAACCTAGAGCAAAGGCTATGAAGAACATCATGATAAAATATGCCAGCAAAGGAGTTGCTATCATCAATACATCAAGGGGCAACGTTACTATATACTCGCCTTTAAGAGAAAACATGACCACTATCGTGAATAAAAGGGCGAAGAGAGAAGTGGGGCTTAACTTCGACATAAGAACATCCTCATACCATTCTTTTCCCTTGGCCCTTAGCAAATAAAATCTAGTAAACATTCCTCCAAAAAAAGGGATACCTAAGTAAATTGCAACTGATTGAGCGACCTCCAATAATGATATGTTGACGATCGTTCCCTCTCCAGATATCCAAGAGCTTACTAAAGTTATGTAGAAGTAGGCCAATATTGAATAAAAAGCTATCTGGAATACGGAGTTCAGAGCTACAAGGACTGCAGCCCATTCATTATCTCCCTTTGCGAGGTCATTCCAGACTATCACCATGGCTATACACCTAGCTAGCCCTACAAGAATTATGCCAGTTCTAAAAGCTGGGAATCCTGCTAGGAAAATCCAAGCCAATAAAAACATCAAAAAGGGACCTATTATCCAATTTAGGATAAGTGATGAGGATAGCATTGTTTTTGAGCCTTTGGCACTAATTATCTTTCCCAGTTCTTCATACCTGACCTTTGCCAAGGGAGGGTACATCATCCAAATCAGCCCTATCGCTATTGGGATGGATGTTGTTCCTACATTCAAGGATCCTATGATATCGGAGATTTCTGGGAAGACGTACCCTAATCCAACTCCAATTATCATTGCCAAGAATATCCAGAGTGTAAGAAACCTGCTGAGAATGGGTAGTTGACTTTTAGAATTTTTAGCCACAGGAGTTAATCACATCAATAAAAATACATAGCAACATATTTAATTTTGTTGTTATGTATCATACCAATGAGTAAGATTGTAGAAGCAAGGTTAAATCGCCTAATCTCTTCTGAGATATGTGAGGCTAAGAATATAGAAGAATATGCTTCAGAACTAAAAAGCTTGGCTGCAAACTTGGGAGATATAGATTATTTCAAAGAAAAGGAAAGGTTCTTCAAGGCACTATCCGATTCTACTCGATTGAAGATCATAAAGATGCTGGCGAAAAAGGAGATGTGTGTCTGTGAAGTTATGGTCGCTCTCGACATTACCCAAACTAATGCGTCACATCACCTAAACATACTTGAAAGGGAAAGTATAGTTAAAAAGAAACGTAAAGGAAAATGGATTATCTACAGCCTTAATATCCAAGAGATGCCAAAGTTGATCGATGGATTCTCAATTTAAAAATAAAAGTGTCATAATGCACATAAATTAAAGTGATATTGAACACTAGGTAGCGAGCTTTAATAAAGAGGAATGTAATCACTATTCTATTTAGCTAACTGTTTTTTCAATTAGAATTCTTGGAATGAAATAAGTTCTAGATTATTTTGAGATATTAATTCCCCATCAATTCCTTCTGGCGTCTTATATTTTGAAAATGTACTAACAATTTTAAAAATGCGATACAATGATGTAATTATCCAAACTTATTATAGACACAAATGTATATAACTCAAATTATTTTTACCAGTCGGATATGAAAGAGACAAGAATTGTTCTTGTAGCCCACGATGCAAAGAAAAAGAGCATGGTCGAATGGGCAGCCTACAACAAGGAAACTTTGAAAGAATTCGAAATCTGGGCTACCGAAAGTACTGGAAAGATAATCATAGAAGAAACCGGCTTGCCTGTGAATCTCCTACTACCAGGCCCCCATGGAGGTGATGCCCAAGTAGGTGCTATGACCGCTGAACAGAAGGTTGACATAATCATATTCTTCTGGGACCCATTAACCCCTCAGGCTCATGATGTCGATGTGAAAACTCTCTTACGACTGGCGGTCTTGCACGATGTTCCCATTGCATGCAACCGAAGTACTGCTGATTTCTTGGTTTCATCATCTCTGTTTAAAGATAAGCACTACATTGGTGAACGCAAGAGATTAAAGATTTTATAAATGATATAGAATCATTCAGTTGTGGTTTATTACCTTCAATCTTCCAAGAAATAAGGGCGTATACGGTAATATTTTCAATAGAGATGGGAAATATAGACGGCAGGATATCCTGAAATATGTTCATTGCTTATAGACTCATTTCAAAGACTGTATTAGACGTGAACCATTACACGAATATTAAAGTTTAAATAGACCGACTTTATTTTTATAAACTCATAAAATTTTTCAGAATCATAAATGCGAACGGAATTTGGATTTATGAGGATTAAAATGACCCCTGATCAATATTTATTCAACTTAGAGGAGAACCCGAAATATTGTCCCCAATGTGGGAGGCGCTCTATACTAGAGGATAGCTTACGTGGTGAACTTCTCTGCAGCAATTGTGGCTACATTATCAGGGAAAGTGAAATTGACACTAGCCCAGAATGGAGGGGTTATACTCCAGAGGACAGGGATGTAAAAGCTAGGGTCGGCATGCCCTCATCTTTAGCAATTCACGATAGAGGCCTATCTACAAAGTTAGGTCACGGTAAAGAAGACGCTTCTGGTAGACGATTTACACCTCAAGAAAGAGCAAGGGCCATGAGGATGCAGATGTGGGATAGGAGGAGTCAGATGCAGGCGCCCTTTTACAGGAGTCTTGAGCAAGCTTTTTTCTTACTTCATGGATCCGCCGATAAACTGGGAGTTGGCAAAAATGTCGTTGAGGAAGCAGCCTATATCTACCGAAAGGCTCTGAAGAAACGTCTAGTAAGAGGCCGCACGATCTCAGCCCTAATAGCAGCTTCACTTTACGCTGCGTGTAGAGAAACCGATACACCTAGAACACTGAATGATGTAGCCAAGGCAAGTGGAGTAGAGAGAAAGATAGTTGCCAAGAGTTATCGACTCCTCCATAGAGAATTGGACCTTAAGATGCCTGTAACCGATTCAAGGAAATGCGTTCCAAGAATAGCTAGCAAAGTTGGAGTCCCCGAGAAGAGCGCTAGAAAAGCCATAAGAATCCTTGATGAGGCAAAGATATCAGGAGTCTCGGCTGGAAAAGACCCCATGGGAAAGGCGGGTGCATCGTTGTACATAGCATGCCTTCTTGACAACATAGATGTAACTCAGAAAGAGATTGCCGATGCTGCCGGTGTTACAGAAGTCACTATCAGAAACCTATACAAGGCCTTGAAGAGTACAATTAACTAAAGTTACTAAAAAACAACATCTAATTAAAATTGCCTAGTAGGACCCGCTACTGCTATAGGTTCTCGTTATTTATGAACAAAAAAGATATGGAAAGGCGAAGGGTATTTCCCTAACGAATTCGTCAAAATGTATATTCATATCTATGAGTTTCCACCAGAAGATCATGGCGTGAGATTGGCCCAAGTTCCAATCTTAGACAATCTTAACATCTTGGAATTAAAACAAAAAATTTTAAGTAAAAAGAGAGACTTCCCATATCTAGTAACTGCTCAATTTTGGGAGGTAAATTAGTTTAACTTGAAAATTCAACCTTTTAACCATCATTTAAATATAACTGTAGAAGCTTTTATTAACCCATCTGAGGATATTGATAAAGTAATATCTACGATTCGGAATCTAATAAAGGATACAGATTCAGATTTCTTGCTAGATAATAAAACCGTAACCACTTCAACAAAAGATGAGAGGAGTCTTTATTATATCTATGAGCGTATAAGAGCGAAGCAAATGTTGGCTGTAGTGCGAAGATTATTATTTAGTCGAATGAATCAAGATACCACATGGTTAATCTTCAATAAACAGGCTGCATTTGTTGGGTCTGTTAACGTATGTGAAGAAGAGAGCGAGTCTCCTTTAGGCCCCATTAAGATTATCATACAAAGCGATCATATTCACGAATTTATTGAGTGGTTAGCCCCAAAGTGATTTCATGGCTTTAGTTGGTTTATCATCTCTCTTTCTCTTCCTGAAAGAAGAGCCTTTTGAAAAGATAATAGAAGAAGTAAAGTCTGAAAGAGAAAGTTCTCAAAATCCAGATATTTGGGAGATAGTCGATGAAGGTTTTCACTCTATTACTCGTAATAGGGTCAAATTGATTCAGGAATTAAGTTCACAGGGATATATATTTACGATTCACTCACCTTATAGTAGGATAAATATTGCGGATATCAATAGTAGTAGACGCCGTGAGTCTTTAGCCAAGCTTAAAAAATCTATAGAGACTGCGGCTTTAATAGAGGCGAAAGCTTTTGTCCTACATCCTGGTCTAAAAACAGATTGCAATGATCGTATTATATCTAAGTTAAATGAAGAATCTATCTTAACGCTCTACGACTATGCTGGGTCTTTTGGCATAGTACTTGCCGTTGAGAACATGAACCCTAATACACAATATTTTATGACAAAACCTGTCGATTTCGAAGAGTTCTTTAAGAGAAATAACATTCGTCTAAAGATAGTCTTCGATTTGGGTCATGCGCACATAGGATCGAATATAGATGATTTTATATCAAAACTTTCAGATAGGTTCATTACTGTTCACTCACATGATAATAATGGCGATAGAGATGCGCACTTTGGAATAGGAGATGGTTCTATCGATTGGAAAGGTGTCATATCCCAACTCATAAGGCGGGATTTTAGGGGAATGCATATAGTAGAAGCTGTTAGAAAACCTTACGAGTCTGTAGGCAAATTAAAAGAGATGTTACACCCATTTTAACCAAATCGTTTAGATGATTTTTTAAAATCAAGTATCTATCACTTCTAATATTTCAATCAATATAATATCCTCGGTGATGTCTTTGTCTGAAGAAAGTTACTATAATGGTAATGGTAAGAAAGTTATAATCCATAAAGGTATCGCTATAATAGCCCAGATTCCTTTGTTCCATGAAAATACTTTAAATCCATCCATGGGTGGGAATGGAATCATATTAAATGCTGCAAGCCAAATATTGATTAAAAACCCCAAATATCCTATTTCGGATAAGAGTCCAATATTGCCTATTAAAAAAAAGAAAAAAAGAGCGAAAAGTACGTTTGTCAGAGGGCCTGCTAGAGAGATTATACCGTTCTCTCTCTTGCTGATAACAAGACCTAGACCGAATGAAATTGGCAGGATATATACTGCCCCTGGAGCGGCGAAGATCATTCTCCCCCCCGAGATTAAAGCAAATAATAAAGCAAAGCCTAACCCTAAAGGCCATATTCTGAATTCTGCAAAGCATCTATATCTTTGAGCTATAAATTTATGGGCTAACTCATGACCTATGAATCCCGCTCCTAAAGTCAATAAAGAGATAAAGAGAAGCCTAATGAATAAGTTTGGGGAAGAGAGTCCTTGTATGGAAAAACAAATCCCAAGTACTAGCCATGCGATTAAAAGGTGTTGAATCTCAGTCAGACTGAATACTCTTTTGCGCTCGAAAGCCATTATAACCAACGCTGATCAATAATAGCCATTAAGACCTATTTTTTCTTATTCCATCTCAGGGATATCAAACTTAATCAACGCATCATTAATCTTATCTATAACATCTGTTGCCATTATATGATATCCCATATCCTTTACTGCTAGATCTCCAGCAGATCCAGAAATAAAGGCACCAGCACTAGCAGCTCTAAATGGATTTACGCCCCAAGCCAATAATGTAGCCACTATGCCTGATAATATATCTCCTGTTCCACCAGTAGTCATTCCTGGATTTCCGGTCAGATTTATCTTGAAACGATTACCATCAGATATTATATCCTCATGACTCTTTAATAATATAGTTAAACCTAATCTATTAGCTTCATTCTTAACATCTTGTATCCTATCTTTTAATTTATTTGGCGGTGCCATTATGCTATGCGTAACTATCTCGAACTCTCCTACATGGGGTGTAATCACCGCTGGATAACCATATAAGCATGTAGGATCTTTCGATAAGGCTTTTAGAGCATCAGCATCAATCAACATAGGCTTGTCCTTTCCTACTGTCATCATGAAGTCTAAAATAGCGTTTTTTGTCTCTTCTTCCAATCCTAGACCTGGACCTGCTATTATACTTGAACAATGCTCTGCCAACTTTTTCAACTCTGGTAGATCGTTGGAAGTAAAGTAATCATCTCCCAATTTTCTCACAATAAGGTTCGGCGAAAACGACCGGATTACGTCAACTACGCTTTTTGGTGCAGCTATAATCGCCAAATCTGCTCCAGTACGTAAAGATGCAAGAGCTGCCAATGTTGGTGCTCCAGAATAATCTTTACTTCCCCCTATTATCAATATACGACCATAATCCCCTTTCTTTGAAAATGCATATCTTGGTTTTATAGAATAACGTACATCACCGGGTCCAGCTACAATTTCAGCTTCTGGTGGCATTCCTATCGAAGACACAATTACGTCTCCTGTTATATTGCTTTTATTTACTAATCCAACTTTCATTTTATGCAAAGTAACAGTAACGTCTGCTATCACACATTTATCGTGAACATCTCCAGTTAAAGGGTCTAGACCAGAAGGTATATCGACAGCAACCTTAAAGCCCTTTGATAAATTGATCTTATCTATAGCAGATGAAAAAGGCTCTCTTATCTTTCCCTTGATTCCTGTCCCAAAGATTGCGTCGACTATAATATCTGCTTCTTCTATTTCACTTACCAAATTCAATAATGAGTCAACATTAGGTGCTAAAGCGTATCGGACTTTGATCTTCATTTTTTGAATTATTTTCCAATTTGTTAAAGACTCATAGGTTTTTATATCTCCAACTCTCCCTAAAAGGATGACAATTACGTTTGCTCTTTCAGATATGTGCCTTGCACATACAAGACCGTCTCCTCCATTATTCCCAGTCCCAGCCACGACAACAACTTTTTTTCCTGATGTTTTCTCTAGTTTTTCTTTAACGATTTCTGCGACACTTTTCCCTGCATTTTCCATCAAAAGAATTCTTGATACTCCCAGATACTCTGAGTTTTCATCAGCGATTGCCATCTCTTCTGGTGTGATAGTATTCATAGTCACAAGAGTAACCTCGAGATTATTTAATGTTTAAAGATCTCCTACGAGTACACTAATTCTTGTCACGAGGTCTTCCAAAATGAGTTTTCCTTTCTCCTTGGAAGCTTTACTAGGTGCGCCAATTACCCCAGAATCGCTTACTTCCTTTGTCTTCCATGCAAATGAGAAACCTCGATCTCTTGTTTCAAATGAGAGATGAGGCTGTAACTTAGGAGATTCATCTACATATTTATCTATCCTTACCTTTTCGGGACAGATCGTGAGCATCAAAGAAGTCTCAATCTCGTCAGCATGCCCTATATCTCCGATTTTGGACTCTCTTATTTTAGAGAAGACATTTTCAACCATATTCAATATTGTAAAAGAGTATATTGAAATATTCAATTCGTTTTTAATAAACTGGATAGCACCCTCTATAATTGCTCTATTTCCACAATGACCATTTATGATGAAAATCTTCCTAAAGCCATTTTCAGATAAACTTGAGCACATATCTTCCAAGATTGCAATTAGGGTCAAAGGTTCTAAAGAAATTGTGCCCGGGAAGCCTAAATGTTCTACAGAGAAGCCAAAATTTATTGGTGAGATTAAAGCGATGTCTAATCTTTCAGCAACCCTTTTGGCTACTTCGAAGGCAATGATCGTATCTGTAGAGAGTGGTAGATGTGGACCGTGTTGCTCAAGACTTCCTATCGGGATCAATACTTTTTCAGTTCTATTTCTTAGCTTATCGACCTCTTGCCAAGTTAGATTAGGTAGGAAATTCATCAACAACATCACCTGATAATTATTTGTGATTATTATTTCAATAAGCTCGATAGATTAAAATTAATTCATCCCTTAACTGTTTTACTCTAAAAAGTTTTACTCGAATTCCTTCGTCTACGCTTACCACACCATCACCCTCTACTAAAGTTACTGATTCTCTTCCCCCAAAAATATATGGGCATATAGTAACATTTAACTCATCGAACAATTTTTTGCTGATTAAACTCCAGTTAATATTGCCGCCACCTTCTACAAGTAACTTCCTTACACCCATCTCTTTAAGTTTCTTGAGTAATATTATAAGATCTACCTTTTCTTTATCTCCACATATTATTACCTTCGCTCCAGCACTTTCAAGATTTTTCACTCGATTGTACGATGCTTTGCTGGTGGTTGCTATAAGAGTTTGAGATTCAGAAGAAATTATCCTTGACTTTATAGGAGTTCTCGCTCTACTATCAACAACTACCCTCATTGGGTTCCTCCCTTTGCAGTATCTCACTGTGAGAGATGGATTATCAACTAAAATTGTATTTATACCAACCATTATGGCGTCAACAGAAGCTCTAAGTGAATGTACCCTCATGAGGTCTTCTTTACTCGACATCTTCGAATCTCTATTTTTCGTCGCAATCTTCCCATCCAAAGTCATGGCTGCATTCAGGATAATATAAGGTCGATCATCATGAATATTTTGGCAGAGATCCATAAACTATTTCACCTCCTACCATCACGGCTTGAATGTCATCAGGTCTAACCCTATGCACTATAGCGTTGATAGTATTTTTTACTGACTTCAGATTTCTTGTACCCATGTTGATAAATACTGCATCGGCTCTTTTCCCTTCTTCTATCGATCCAATTTCTTTATCCAATTTCAACGCCTTTGAAGCGTTGATCGTAGCCATCTTCATAATCTCCTTAGACGATATCTTTGAAGGTTCTCTTTCCAAGGCTCTAGAAACCCTTGATGTAAAATCCATTTCACGAAATAGATCTATCGAACTGAACATAACATTATCAGTACCTAGAGCAACTGTAATACCACTTTTTATCATAGAGTTAATTGGTGGGAATCCGCAACCTAAGATCGAGTTGGCTCTTGGACAGCATACAACTGGGACTTTAGCCTTTGTAACGAGTTTTAAATCTTCATTTCTTGGATGAGTAAGATGAACAAGAAAATCTAATTTGTCATTCTTTAAAGCTCGCTTAACCTCACTTTGATGAAAATTTTTTAATGAAAAATCAACAGAACATCTATCTTCACATACATGTATAGCTAATAGCTTCTTGCCATTGACTAACCTAGACAATTCCTTCATAGATTGATCTGTATATTCATTAGGACCACTTAGACCCAAACCATCACATATCTTTAAAACTTCTTCGACTTCGTGAAACTTTTCATCTGGCATAGGGGAATTCTTTAAAACCTCTTCTTCATCGAAATAGTAATTTGGTCTTCCAAGAATTAATGCTCTAATCTTCACTCCTTTAAGAGCTCTTTTTAAGAGAATCACACCTTTCTTCCCTCCTTCACGAAAATCAGCAAATGTTGTAACACCACACCTTAACATATCCAAGGCTGAGTCTCTCATTGATTTAACGATCAAACTCTGGGTTACCGAGTCTAATAGCTTATGCTTTAAGCCAGTCATTGGATGGATAAGCTCATTAAAAGATTTATCGATCTCGATATCTTTTGCAAAAGAGTCCCCTAGATGTGTATGCGCATTTATCAAGCCTGGTATTACAACTAAGTTATTCCCTTTATAACAGACATATCTTTGTCGATTATGTGAATTTCTTTCACTTACTTCTGTGAAATAACCATCATCTATTCTTATGAATGCTTTCTTAATTATATCTAAATTCTGACTTACTATTGCAGTTGCTCCTTCTATTATTGAGTTTCTCATAACATGTCAGAGAGCTTTTGAACAGAACCTTTTACCTTGCGATCCCTAATCATGTCCAATCCTTTCGTAGCAAGTTCTATAGCTTTTCGTCCAGTTCTCGCTATACCGATACCAGCTTTTAACATAAGATTAAAATCTTTACTTGTCAACCTAAGAATCATCTCAACTTCATTCTCTGAAACACCGTTCGCAACTGCTATGAAGTTATCTCCGCCACAAAAGAAAGTTAAAGATTTATGATTTAGAAAGAGCTCGCTTAATTTAACATTTAATTTATTTATCATCAATGCTGTTTCATAAGCTGATAATTTTTTTGTGAATCTGTCTGTCATATTGTTTACGTCTATATGGGCGATTTGTACACAATAATTGTATAGATCACATAATTCGCCTGTCATTATTTTTTTTCCTTCCCCATATCTCTGTAAGGCTATTGTTGCTTTCTCTAAAGCAGTGAATGGCTCTTCAGCCACTCCTATACCCATACTTATAGTAAATGGATAATTCTGCAATATTTCATCTTGAATTTCTTTATGGTCCTCTAAGGAAATGCCATTAGTGACTGCAACCATTTCATCAAAACGATTGAAAAATACTGCTCCACCTTTCATTGCGAACGATCTTTGTAAATGGGCATGAAGCTGAGACTGAAGTATTTGCAATCTATACTCTCTATCATTGCCGAGCTCGAGAGTCCATGGGCCATAGTTGTCTATTCTAATAAGAGTCATTTGTACTTGGTCAGTCAAAGTTACTCAACCATAGTTGGGTATTGGGTCACTTTAATCTCTTTTAAAATCCTTATACGCTTTACCATCTTGACTGCTGCTTCCACAGCCCTCTTTGCATATTCATCTATACGCTCTAAACCCTGAATCCTCGACATACCTGGTCCTGAAACTCCAAGAGATACAGGCTTTCTATATTTGACCGATAGATCTGTTACCTTTCTGGTTACGTGTTGCGCGATAATTTCATCGTGCTTTGTTTCACCTTCTACAATCGCCCCAAGTGTTACAACAGCATTCACATCCTGCTTCTCAAGCAGGGATTCAATTAATATTGGCATATCGAAAGACCCAGGTGCTTTGCAGATGTACGTAATTTGCGCTCCTAAAAATATAGCATGCTCTTTAGCTCTCTCTAGCATAAGGTAAGAAATATCGAAGTTAAACTCAGAAACGACCAAAGCTATTTGGATATTCTCCATTAATTCATCACCTACAATATTATCGGTCCAACGTCTGGAAAACCTTGACGCTTACCCATGCCAGCTTCTTTCATAAGATCTTCTGGTTTGAAAAGGAGTTTAATAACATTATTTACATGCTTTTCAGCCCTATTTTTTGATATTTCATACAACTCACGATTATCTTTTACTTCATCTTCATGGACGAATACCTCTAGTACATGCTTGTTTGTCATGAGCTGGGTTATCATGAGACCAGTAGAAGCTACTTGGGCACTTTGTTTATCTAATGGATGAGGGCCTGGCATACCGAAAGCTATTGCAGCATCACAATTGTTTTCTTCAAATAGCTTTTTCGTTGCTACAGGTAAATCCTTTATACCTGGCACGGTATATCTTACAATCTTAACATTCCCATACCTTTTCAAGATATTTATAGCGATCGCAGCCATATCTACCCTTGCAAATGTTGTGTCAGCAATACCTATCTTTGCGTTCCTCAAGCATTACACCCCATTTGAGCTTTCATAATAGCTTACTATTTCATAACCTTCGATGAATGGTTTACCGTGTATTTTAGCGTAATCTCGAGCTGATTGAGTTAGCAAAGATCTATGAGTTTTATCATCAAGCATCTCACATATTACTGTCACAGGTGTGAGACCTGCTAACTGGGCAAGATAGACGGAGAGTTCTGTATGACCGATTCTCTCAGAGATAAGACCATTAGAGGCTATTAAAAGCTGAATATGACCTGGTGCCCTAAAATTTCTAGCAAACTCGTACTTAATATCATCAAAACCTTGTATCGCAAGATTACAAAGTCTAGCAATTTTTTTGATCGTTAGAGCTCTATCAAAATCTGTAATTCCAGTAAACGTTTTTCTGTGGTTTACAGATAGGGAAAACGCTGACCTTCCATAAATGGCTTGAGAATTAATAAGTTCTAGCAAATTAGGATACTTTTTACTGGCAATTTTTAATATCTCTGACATGTATGGTAACCCTAGCCTACTTGCGATATCAAATCTGATAGCGACACAAATGAGTCCTCCTGCATCTTTGCGCATCGTTTTTATATGATCAGGAGTAATGTGTTGAGCAGCAATAACCATATCCGTCTCGTTTTCTCTGTCATTTGAATCATGTATGAGTACGATCTTTCCTTGTTTGAGAGTCAAGATAACATCTTTTAGAGGAGAAGATTGATTACATAGCTTTCGCAACATAGTTAAATTTTGTAAAAACCCTAAATATTTAAGGATTACCAATAAAATAGCATTTACCATAAAATTTGTATAATTAAAATATAGTATTATAGTTCTAGTTCCATCCGAGTCATTGTTTTAATTCAACTATCGTAAGAGTCTGATAGAAGAAACTATTATATTTAAGAAACGTTTAGAAATAGTATATTTCATCTCATTCAATAAAAGATAATATCAAGAAAAATCTTAAATTCCAATTCATTAATAAAATTCAATTCTATGTAACTATAAGCTGTATTTCAATTCATAAATCGTCAATCCAAACATCAATTATTATATTTTGATTTATTAAAGGCTTTGCATTTTCCAGAGGAATTACTGCAATATCCTCCTCCTTAAACGGACCGTATATTTTCAAGTCTATACCCATTATCGATGGAATAGGTTTCAGAAACTTGACTATAGTCAATCTAGAAGATATGATATCGGATATCTTTTCCAATCTAGATGATTGACCATTCTCTATAGCTTTGATAACTTTCTTTAATTTCTTGGCAGATTGGGTTAAAGGCTCAATTATGTATCTCTCTTCAGCAGTCAACATTTCTGTATCATCCAAATTATATGCCTTTTTTATCCTCAAATCGATCAATCTATCGATTAAATCTAAAATCATTTTTCTTTCCTTGATAGCTAAATTACTCCTAATACTTTTTTCACTCTGATATATCTCCTCGTTCATTTTATTCACATGAATTGCGACATCTGTATAGAAACTCTTGGAAATTTTTTCTAATCTCTCGTTCTCATATTCTAATTCTATTAATTTATAAATTCTATCTAACAAAGACTCTACCACATTAATACACCTCAGCTACTCCCTTTCCTATTAAATAAACAGCAGCCATAATTGGCAAATTAACAATCTCTGATTTATAAGGTCCAAATAGATTGCCCTTTAGAGTAAAAATTGGTGAATGGTCAACAAATATCTTCAGAGGCTCTTCACTTAGGACAACTGCGTCAATGAGAGGGTTAAAAGATAGCAAATCTTTACAACTCTTTTTAATCATACCTGTACTTCCATGTAGCGTATTTGGAAGCCTAAATATTCTATGTATATCTGTTGTTACCATTGCATCAATCTTAACGCTCAATTTTTCAACAATCTCTCTAATAAAATTGTCAAAATTCTTATACTTCATTTTATCATGAAAGAATATGATCTTGTCTCTTATATCGTTATTACCATAATTGTCAAAATCCATCTCTGAAAAAAACTTGCCTATCCGACCTCTCCAACCGAATTCAGTAGCCAATGGGAGTATTCTATGCATCTTTTCGTATGATACTCTTTTAGAAATACCAAGACTCTCTAAACTTAAACCAATACCAGAAATATAATCAGATATTTCATTTCTTGCTAATTGATCTAACTCTTCTAGATCACTTTGCTCTACAGTCACATGATATCCCCTACTTCCTGAGAAATGTATTTTACAATTGTCTCTGGATATACTAAAATCTTCAAGTAGGAAGTCGATTAGTTTAATCACTTCATCTTTTGTAGCTTCAAGACAAGAGTGGCAAACCCAATTCTCTTTATCTATTCTCATGCCTTCACATTTAGGGCATTTATCGGGTCTTTTTCCTTTATCTATTAAATTGCAATCCTTACATATCCAATAATCATGTTCTTTCTTGCATTTAGTGGGTATATGATCAGCATCTATATCAAAAATAAGATCAGCCCCGTTCCACCCTTTCTTATCCATAGTAAGAGTCGGTTCATAATAATAAGCACAGGAGTAATAGATTGAGCGAGGGATCTCCTTAATAAAGAAAGCTCTAAGATTGCCTTCATTCTGAAACGATAAATGCCTAATCATAATCTTATCAAAAGATATATAGCCAAATTCTCTCTCCTTTATTCTGATAGGGGCGATTATCTTTTCTGCGTTCTTAAAATAATACTCTTTAAAGGCTTGCTTCATAAATGCTAAAGTCCTTTCATTCATAATGATCATATATTCCTTACTCATGAATTAGTGTTAGATTTTTTCTGAAATGAGGGTTTTTTACTAAATTGAAGAGGGCTTCTCAACTTAGCGCATAAATTTTTGTCTTTAAAGCATAGACTGTGAGTGGCTATCGTCCGACAACTTGGAACTTTATATCGCCTTCTCCCCCCTCTAATTCCTGCTATATGCTCTACTTGATATCTTGTCATCCTTTCATTAAAGTCTGGCGATTTTGGATATGTATCAATTATATCTTCAACAGTTTTACCAATACTTAGAAGATACGTTGTTAACAAAAAACGTCCATAATGAGATACATTCTGCCCTTTCTTAAGTAAATTCAGCATATGTATAATGCAAGGGGGAAAGTTCTCAGGGGCAACTCTATGTATCTTATCCACTGGTATGGTAGGTAATACTTTGGATATCTCATCAAGTGTTTCTTTAAGATATTTCGGCATGCTAGGCAACGACGCACTCTTCATCCTCTCGTAAATCATCCTTCTAATTTCCTCCCTGATCAATCTGACTAATTCAAAAGTCTTTAGATAAACAAAACCATTCTCCACAATTCGGTTGATAAGCTTCCATTCTGGTTGGTGGAAATAAGTTGCGCGTTTTAAGTATTCACTTAAATTTATCTTAAAGTCGAATAAATTATGCTGTAAGCTGATTAGTTCTACATTAAATGTACTCTTAAAGATATACGAGATGATTGACTTCTTTTCTTTCTTGAGAAATCTCTCTGACCTTATCGATTCTGCTAATGAATATCTATGTATGATATATTCGACATTTATAGCTCTAACAAGTATTAAAGCCAATGGAAAGGAGAGGAGTTCTACTATAGGTTCTGATGTTTCACTAGAGATATAATTCTTTTGAATTGCTTCTATTACTCTCTGTTTTGCTCTCTCCACAGCTGGGCGGTAGTCTTCTTGACATAAATTGTTTACACTTAGATTCAATTCCTTCACATAATCCCCAGCTTCTTTTAAAAAAGGATACTTTGCCAGGTCTTCTAACCCAAACTCTATTTCCATATTTACTCTCTTTAAAAGCTACTTACCTCTTAAACAATTCTGAACACTAGATATTAATTCGATCCATAAATCCTCCCTTTCCAGACCGTCCCTTTCTTTGTAATCATACGAAAAGCGGAACTTGTCATTATTACGATCCAGATAACCACAGATATAGGAAAAAGTAGAATGTATCTAGGGTCCGCACCAAACTCTGGGAGGGTTATGAGCATCTGAGTACAAAGTACTAAGATCATGGCTGTTCCCCAAACGAGGTATTCATTTAATCCTTGAATAGGAAGGATCGCCAATCCCAATAGGAAGACTATAAGGGGAACTAATAAAAATAGAAATGATATAATAATAGGTAATAAAAATTCCCGTATTCTTTGGAAGACTGCAAAACAACTTACAAATGCGTTTTTAACTGACCCATCCCATAACTCATTAAAATTTTTATACATCCGAGTCTGTAGCGTGTGAGGAGCGTATAACAACCTAAGCCTAAAATTCGATTTTTTAACTTTCTCAGCTAATCGATAGTCCTCATCAATTTTATTCCATACTGCCTTATGCCCACCAATATTTTCGTAAACACTTCTTCTAATGAATATGTACTGTCCATTTCCCAGCCAACTTGAAGCATTATCATCATTCACATTTGGTTTAAGTGAAAAAAGGAATATAACATAAGCCATAGCAGGGATCATCAACTTTTCCCAAAAAGATTTCATTATAAATTTTGGATAAATAGATAGCATATCGATATGATTTTTTACAAAATAATTTATTGCTAAAGTCAAACTATTTTTACTATGGATAGTATCTCCATCTGTGAAAAGTAAAATTTCACCTTTTGATCTCTCATAACCTACGGAGCAAGCCCAATTCTTTCCTACCCATCCATCAGGGAGATTTTTTTCTTCTAGAACTTTTATCTTTCTATGGAAGCTTTTTAATATATTTCTAGTGCCATCTGTAGAATTCCCATCAATAACTAAAATCTCTTTTTTGGAATAGTCCAAATTTGTTATAGAGTCAAGACAATCTTTGATAGTATCCTCTTCATTTCTCACTGGAATTATTATTGAGACTAATGGTTCATTTTTGATTCGTATCAGGTCGATTGGTAATAAAGGAAAGGTTTTGAAAGAGTATATAATTAAAAAGCTAATTAAAAACTGCAGAAGGGTCAATATTAAAAGGATAAAGAATGCGATAGTCATTTCGCTTTCTCTTTATAAAATAGAATAAAAATCTTTTTAAATCTACTTCTCTTCAATTCTAGGAGCAAGATAGAAATGTATCTTACCGCCGAGATCGCTAAGCTTTAACTCTAGCCTTATGGGCATCTTACTTGAATATTCTAGTATAACTATATCAGAAGCTGAGCCACTAGCTTTTATAATGCTTGATAGATATTCGATGTTATAAGTAGCTTTGCTATTCTCTTTAACTTCTAACTCCAAGATATCTTCACTAGTTCTCTCCAATATAACTGAACCAGAACCAATATCACCCTTACCATAGAATACCAACTTATCATTTGATGAATCTATGGTCACATGATCTGAAATAACTGAAATATCGTTCAGCATACTTTCAAAAGCTCTCTTCGCTATTACAGCTTTAAGGTTAAAAGTAAGCTTAGGAAGTGGTGTAGAACTATATGTACTTTCTATCAGGTGTAATGAAAATTCTCTTTCATATCCGTTTAGTATTCTAAGCATAATATTTTCATCATCGGTCGTCGCAATTTCTATACTATCCTTTGTATCACCTCTTTTTATCAACTTCGCAAAGTCATCCATCTTAACGCTAAACTTGAATGGAGAATCGCATTCATATTTTTCAAAGGTTGAGCTTGGCCACGATAAGTCTACAAGGGCTACATGGGAGGGGTCCATAGCCCTGAAGGTGATGCCCTCTGGAGATGCCTCGAATGTTGCTTCATCAACTAATGCTAAGACAACTGAAGAGACTACCTTCCAATCTCTTGTTGTCGAGGTTTTGGCTAAAAAGACCAAATCGACCGCCATTTCAGAAATTGATTTCGATATAATTTAAGCATTGCTCATAATTATGTTATATAGAGTTATGGAATGATATTAAGAATTATCATTGTTTAATTTTGCTCAAGAAAGCTTTTTTAAACATTAGTTGAATGAACTTAAAAGTAATTATGGTTAAGAAGCTTTTTTTCAAAGCATTAGTGATAGACAGCCTTTTAAGTTATGCCCAGAAATTTTATCCAAATGAAGGAATACTTCTACTTAGAGGGAAGGTAAGCAAAGATACAATTATAGTGAAGGAAATCTTGATTCCTCCTCTTGCTACTCACGGCAAAGGCTTCTCAAGCTTCCCACTTAACATGCTTCCATTAGATTTATCAATTATAGGTGTGGCCCATTCCCATCCTTCGGGAGTATTACGTCCTTCTTTAGAAGATTTGAGTAACTTCTATGGCAGAATAATGCTAATTATGGCTTACCCTTATTGTTCAGACAAGGATATTGCAGTATTTAATCGTGAAGGAAACATGATAAGATATACTGTTATTCCTTGAGATAGTGAAATAATTAACTATATACTCTTAATATTTCATAAGTTGTAGACCTTTGTGCAGGAATTCTGCCCATATCTTGAATTAACCTTTTGAATTCTTCTGGATGTAAATGTTGCCCATGAACAGCTCCAGCGGCTCTTGATATATTCTCATTGATTAAAGTTCCGCCAAAATCGTTCGCACCAACATTTAGGCAAAACTGTGCAAATTTCCTTCCTTCCTTAACCCAAGACACCTGTATATTTTTTATAATATCGTTCAGCATCAATCTAGATACTGCATACATTTTAACTACATCTACACCAGTTGCACCTGTTTTTATGTTCTTTATTTGACCTTTCTTGTAAATTGGAGTTTCATAGTGCACAAAACTTAGGGGGACGAACTCGGTTATGCCTTGAGTCTCTTTCTGTATCTCTCTTATCATGGCTATATGCTTAGCTTTATGTAATGAATTCTCGATATGCCCATACATTATTGTTGAAGTTGTTGGTATACCTAATTTGTGTGCTGTCTTAATCACTCTGATCCAATCTTTTGTTTTAATTCTATTAGGAGAGATTACTTTTTTGATTTCGTCGTCAAGTATCTCTGCCGCTGTGCCAGGTAGACTGCCAATACCAGCCTCCTTGAGCCTCTTCAAGTAATCTTCTACAGTTGTACCTGATTTAGAAGCTCCGTAAAAAATCTCTTCAGGAGAGAAAGCGTGTATATGGATGTTTGGTACCTCTTTTTTAACAGCTTTACAAATATCTATGTAAATATTCCCGTCCATATCTGGTGGTAGACCTGCTTGAATACATACTTCTGTTGCTCCTGCTCCCCATGCTTTCTTCGTCATCTGGACTACTTCTCTGATAGGTAAGAAGTAGCTATCTTTATCTTTATAACTTCGACTAAAAGCACAGAATCCACATCTCTTGATACAGATATTCGTGAAGTTAATATTTTGATTTACAACATAAGTAACAATATCGCCGATTGTCCTACGCCTAAGTTCATCAGCAACTATCATTAGAGCGTAAAAATCAATTCCTTTTGTCTCAAAAAGCTCGACACATTCATCTATTGAAATTTCCTTACTATCAAGCGCTTTATCGAGGATCGATGCTATAACAGGATCTATTGTATACACCAAGGTTTTAAAAGAGGAGTGAAAAATGTTAGAATCTTTTGTGCTTAAATTCAATTAAGGTACCTCTTTAACATAACCTTCGTGGTCGACAAGAGATAATATATGATTTTTTAGAGGTTTCGGCAAAAAAACAGCTTTATTCAATATAAATTCAGGATAGATAGGTAGCCTTGCCTTAAATTCAAAACCCTGTCTTTCTGTAGCATTTTTAAGAGTCATTATGTCGGGCCAAGGTGCTTCAGGATTCACAAAATCTGTTGTAACAGGTGATATGCCACCCCAATCATTTATTCCTGAATATAGATATTCCTCACATTCATTAGGGTAAAGGTTTGGAGGCACTTGAATATTCATTTTACTCCCGAAGATTAATCTCGATACAGAAATTACTTTAATAATTTCTTTTTTATTTAGTTCTGGATGAGATGCCATAGGGGTATATGGTTTCGCTTTGAAGCTTTGAATTATTACCTCTTGAATATGCCCATATCTTCTATTTAACTTATTTATAGCATAAAGTGATTCAACGATCTCTTCAGGTGTTTCGCCTAAACCTATCAATAAGCCAGTGGTGAATGGTATTTTGAGTTGTCCTGCATTCTCAATTGTAGCCAATCTCAGCTTAGGTCTTTTACTTGGAGAGAACTCATGTGGCTTACCTTTATCACATAATCTATCGCTTACATTCTCCAGCATTAACCCGATGCTAGCATTTACATCTTTTAAATCAGCCATTTCACTCTTCGTCATAATGCCCGGATTAGAGTGAGGTAGAAGCCCTGTCTTTTTTATAACAATCTCACACATATCACGTAGATATTCTAACATGCTCTCATATCCCAGTCGCTTCAACCATCTATGAGCTTCTGGATAGCGTCTCTCAGGCTTTTCTCCCAAAGTGAAAAGAGCTTCTGTACAATGATTCCTTTTACCAACTTCAGCAAAAGATAGAACTTTATTTGGATTCATGATCTCTGCATCAGGATCTGTGGGTTCTTTTCTAAAATTGCAGTAACCACATCTATTTCTGCAAAGATTTGTCAAAGGTATAAATACGTTTCTTGAGTGGGTTATACGCTTTCGTTTACCGGTATCTCTTTTATATCTTGCTACGTATTTTAACGCTTGAAGATTGCGTTCATCACTCTTTATTAAATTATTCGCCTCTTCTTTCACAATTTCTTTTCCTTCAAGGCTTTTGTATAAAATTTCTTTAATCTCAAAGTCTATCCCATCTTCAAGACTGATAATATCGTGAAGCTTTGGGAATGTAGCCAATCTGATAGTAACCCCTACGAGTTGTTAAAATATGCTATTTATTTTAATATTTTATTAAATTGGTGCAGGTTACATAAATGGAAGTGCATCTATCAATATACTTTATCTGTATATGATTGGTAATTGGTGAAATTTCTATGACTATATTATCCCTTTTTTTCTCCTGTCCATCTCTTGAAAAGATTGTGCTCTATCTCAAGACTGTCAAGTATCTTTCCAACGACGAAGTTTATTAATTGATTCAAATTTTTTGGATTGTGATAAAAAGCAGGCATTGCTGGAAGTATCACTACACCTATTTTAGCCAACTTGAGCATATTTTCAAGACTGATTGCACTGAGAGGGGTCTCCCTTGGGACAAGTATCAATTTTCTTCCTTGCTTAATCGTAACTTCTGCAGCCCTAAGTAGTAGGTTATCAGAGTAACCATATGCAATCACCCCTAAAGTCTTAGAGCTGCATGGTACGATAACCATCCCGTCTACAAAGTATGAGCCACTTGCTAAAGGTGATAAGAGATCATTTACTTTATAGGCATAAGTTGACAACTTTTCTATATCTTCCCTCTTCGATGACAGTTCTAGAGCGATGATTTCTTCAGCTCCTCGACTCACTATTAAGTAAGTCTCAACGCTCTTATCCGAGAGAACTTCTAAGAGTCTTTTACCATATATTACGCCACTTGCTCCAGTTATTCCAACAATGATTTTCATTTGATTTCAACTTTAGGAGTTATCTTCGTCACAGTTCCATTTTTCCGAGCATTATAAATTATATGGATTCTCTCGATGAATATTCCTGCCTCAACCACACCAGATATATACTTTATCTTATTCAATAACAGAAAAGGATTTTCTATAAGTCCAAAGTCTACATCAAGGATTATGTTCCCATTGTCATTAAAGACAGGGTAGCCTTTTTTCAATGTTCTTAGTTCTGGTTTTCCTCCAATCTTTTCAATTTCCTTTTG
>JAKLZG010000046.1 GCA_024256165.1 Candidatus Methylarchaceae archaeon HK02M2 | reverse complement strand
CTAGGCTACGGACCCATTTTATTACATCTCACACATATATATAACAACTAAATTTTATCCATATGGGTGCTTTTGATGGATTTGAAGGGCTTTGCTATCGATATCGATGGTACCATAACTGAAGATGGGGGGGCTATCAACCTCGATGCTGCCTATACTCTACGCTGGCTTAATAAGATGGGCTATAAAGTGATATTCGTAAGTGGCAGAAGTGCATGGGAAGTTCTGACTTTATCTATCTACATGGGCACCACAAGAGTAGCAGTAGGAGAAAACGGGGGGGTTGTTGCAACTTCCCCTATAGATTTATTCTTACTGGCAGACATATCTTATAGCTTGATGGCTTATGACTATCTCTCTAAAAGGATCGAAAATGTAAAGAAGAAAAAGGTCTTTCCCCGACTCACTGAAGTCGTCTTAGAGAGGAATTTCAACCTGAATGAAGGAAGAAAGATTCTTGATGAGAGTGATTTGCCAATCTCAATTCATGACAGCAAGTATGGTTACCATCTAACACATAGGTCAGTAAGTAAGGCAAGTGGCCTGAAAATTGCAGCGAAGAATCTAGGGTTGGACTTGAGCCAGATCATTGCTATTGGCGATAGTGATATAGACATCCCTATGTTCGAAGTATGTGGTTACAGCGTGGCAATTTGAAATGCACCAGAGTACGTGAAGAAAAAGGCCGACTTCTCTGTGAATGTCGGCATGGGCGAAGGCTTTTTAGAGGCTATCCAGCATATTACCGACAAATTCATGAAAATTCATTGATGAGGAGACGCCTTGAGCTTCAGAGAGTTTAGGGAAGATGTTAAAAGAAGCATTGAACTAGCGATTAGAGACGCATGTCTGCCTTTAATAGATTTCGAGCCTTCAGAACCTCCAAGACCTGAGTTTGGGGAGTTGTCAGTGAATGTTGCATTCACAATAGCCAACAAGCTCGGTCTCAATCTGTTTGAAGTGGCGAAGACCATAGGCAATAAGTTGAAGATCCCGAAGGAGTCACTGATATCAAGTTTTGAAGTCTGTAGACCTGGCTACATAAACTTTAGGGTCAGATACCCGGATCTAACCTACAGATCAATCTCTGAAGCTATCTCAAAAGAAGACTACGGCTCGTTGGACATCGGTAGAGGGCAGAGGGTCTGTATTGAGCATACAAGCGTGAACCCGAACAAGGCATTGCATGTGGGGCATGTAAGAAACTTAATCCTTGGCGACTCTATCTATAAGATACTGAAGTTCACCAAGCATGATGTGCAGGTACTGAATTACATCGATGACTCAGGGTTGCAGATAGCCGACATAGTTGTGGGCTTTAAGTATGTAGGCTTTCCCCTCGAGCCTCCAAAGGGGAAGAAGTTCGACCATTACTGTGGAGATGAAGTTTACGTAAAAGTTAACGAATTATACAAAATCCAGCCTGAACTCATTATGAGACAGAAGGATGTATTAAGAGAGATAGATGAAGGTAGATCGGATATAGCCAAATTCGCTCAAGAGATAACAAGAAAAGTTGTAAGGGAGCAACTTGAGACATGCTGGAGGGTAGGCGCATACTATGATTGCCTTAACTTTGAATCTCATATAATTGAGACGGGGCTCTGGGAGAGGTTGTTCAACCAGATGAAAGATAGGGGAATTATTCAGATCGAAACCGAAGGTAAGCTTGCTGGGTGTTGGGTCATCAAGATGAAGGGGGAGGAAGATGAGAAGGTGATCAAGAGAAGCGATGGGACTTTAACCTACATCGCTAAAGACATACCTTACGCTTCATGGAAGATCGGGCTGGTTGAAGACCCCTTTCAATATAACATATTCATAAAACAACCCAATGGTAGTGACTTGTGGTCGACAGTTTCGGGAAAAGGAAAGGATTTGCACCCAGATTTTGGGATTGCCGACTTGGCGATAACAGTAATAGACGTGAGGCAGAGCAGACTTCAGAAGATAATCTCACACATCCTTTCTCTTTTAATTGGGGAGAAGATCAAAAAGAAGTACGTTCATCTTGGGTACGAGGTCGTTTCATTGAGCAGAAGGACTGCCGATGAACTTGGCATAATGATAGAAGAAAGTGACTTCATCCATATGTCTGGTCGGAAGGGTATCTACATCAACGCAGATGATGTGCTTGATGCCCTCCATAAAAAAGCCTATGAAGAGACGAAGAAAAGGAACCCGGAAGAAAGTGAGGATTGGCTTCACAATACTGCTGAGAAGGTGGCTTTATCTGCCCTTCGTTTTGATCTGATAAAACAAGATCTGGACAAGATAATAGTCTTCGATCTGCGTGAATCCCTCAATCTAGAAGGTGAGACGGGGCCATACATTCAATACGCTCATGCAAGGGCATCGAGCATAATCAAAAAGGCTGGTATAGAACCTGAAATTACGGTAGATAATGCTTCTACATTAGACCATCCCACAGAGTTGAATCTTATAAGGTTGATCTCAAAGTTCGATCTTTACGTTGAGGAGGCTACAAAGAACCTCTCCCCAAAGACTCTGGCCAGATATGCCTTTAACCTTGCTACAAGTTTCAACACCTTCTATGAGAAGAACCCCGTACTACAAGAGAAGGATAAGGAGAAGAGGATGGCAAGGATAACCCTTGTTCAAGCCTTTAAGAATGTTGTAAGGATTGCCCTCGATCTATTGGGGATGGAAACCCCCGAAAGGATATAACAGTTTATATTTTTGATCATAGGGAGAAGGCTGAAAGGAAAGAAGCTTAGAACCCACTTGCTCTGGGACTCCAGGCTGACGGAATACGCCAACGTCCTCAACGATCAGCAGTTGAAGCGCTTCGCGGGTTGGCGCCCCAACTCGAGCATAGCTAACTGGTATATCTTCCTATCAGGCAGGGATATAAATTCTAAATTATTGTCTGCCTTCAGGCTGGATAAAGGTTGTGCATACAGCGATTTGGATATGCATGATATCGCCTTCAGCTTCACCCCCCGTTTCGCCACCAACCTAAAGAAATTCTCATTCCAGAACTATTGAGAGGCATAAGGGTAATGTAAATTAGATTTCAGTACTCGATTAAAGTGATTTACAGTTATGGTCAATATGAACTTTACAAACTTCACAAAAAATTTATTGGCGGTAGCAACTCAGAGAGATGTTTGGGAAAAACAACAGTATAAGGTGAAGTTAAGAGTCTTTAGGATTATGAAGAGTTGGACTCTTAAATGTAAAGAGAAGGGAATCTCATGGACTGATAGTGCAGCAAAACATCTTCAGGAAAAGGCCAATTAGGGCAACGATGTGATTTTTTTCTGTAGGCGATCTTTATTCTGTCAGCTGCGATGTAGAAGAAAATCATTCCTAGAATTCTGTAATCTTTACTTTCCTTCTTAACTTCCTTCAATTTTCATTACTCCTATTTCTGACAAGTCTTTTATTTGACTATTGAGTTTAGTCACATATGATAGATATAGGATGTTGGGAGCCTTTATGGGTAAAATTGGAAATGTGGACGCTGAAATGTTAAGAAAGATCTTCATTGCCTATCTAATCGAGAAGACTTATCTTAAAGAGAGCATGGAAGAATTGAGGGGATGATGAGTTATTACAGAAGTAGTACATGAACCATGGAAGAAGGTCGTAATCCATGAATATCTAGCTTACGATAAACTTGAGGATTTGGCTAAGCTACAAGCTCTGGGAGTAGCGCCAGGTGGGTTGGGAAAAGCTCTAAGGTGGGTTGATGGAATTGCCATGCAATTCAGCGCTATGCCTAAGAATGAAACTATAACAAAGGAACTTCTTAATGGGGTTCTCCACTGGGACTTTGTTTCTTTTGCAGAAATGCCAGAATATTGTAGTGGTATAAGGATAGAAAAGGTAAACGTCACGGTTCCTATAATTGACGTTAGCCACCATGAAATCTTTAAATTAATTGCTTCATTTCTTAAGAAAAGACTTCCAAACATTACATAACAAAAATAACTCGATTGGAACATAGAGATAGGGGCGGGAGCTGATAATACTAAGTAAAAATAACTCGTTTGAATAGATAGTCGAGATAATAATAAAGCCCATGTATTTGCTAATTATTGTACGGATAGCTACTTTGAAGCGGGTTGATTAGGCCCCTACACCCTATTTTTTATTAATTCAGTTTAATCTTTTCTTAATTTCCTATGTTTTCTTAAGGCAATTCTTTAACTATTTTTATCATTTCCTCAGCTGACATAGCTTTTTATGTTTCAGTGAAAAACCTAAATAAATTAAAATTTAGATTGATTTAGGAGGTGAGCTTATGCGAGGATCAAAAGCAGATGTACCTAAAACACTTGAATCTAGTGAAGTAGTTATTCAGGAAGCAACCTGGGGAGACATGCATGTTGGATTTGAGACATTTAAGAAACGATTTGATGTTACACCATTAATGAGAGGTTTACCTAATGATAGATGCCAATGTCCACACTGGGGATATGTCATAAAAGGTCTGATGAGAGTCAGGTATGCAGATCGTGAGGAAACCGTAAAAGCAGGGGATGCATATTATATAGCTCCCGGTCATTCAGCAACTTTCGAAGCAGGGACAGAATTGATTGAATTCAGCCCTAAAGAAAAGTATCAAAAAACCATGGAAGTTGTGGAACGGAATCTTGCCGCAATGCAACAGAAGAAATAAAAAGCTGCAACCATCAAATCAGCGTAACATACTATGCGTAGTGAGTAGCCTTAAGCAAAAAAATATCAATTCCAAAAAGCTTGTGAATAGGCGTCCATATCGGTCTGGGAGCATCATTACGATCATAAGCAAGTAAGAGTGAAGTTGTAAATGTTTGTTATACGTCACTTTTGACTTGAACTAATTCTGATCCAATATAAGATTAACTTTTCGATTCGTTATATGTTCTATCTTGTTTTCTAGCAGAACCATCTTGTCCAAAATTCTTTTTTCTAGAACTTTTTTCTTTTCGTCTGATTTTTGTATTTCATCCTCCAATTCTGTAATGCTACGTTTTATTTCGTCAAGCTTATTTTCTAAAATTTCTTTCTCATCAAATTTTATATTATTAATCGTCTTACTGAGTAACTCTACCTTAGTGACTAAATCATTATGCTTTTTAATCAATTCTTTTAAAGTATCGGTTTCGAGTATCTCCGTAATCGAAGCCATTGTTTTCTCTCTTTTTTTATCTTTTAGTTCGATCTCTCTTGATAGAATAAATTTTTTAACATTGTTTAAAACGGATTTCAGCGTCTCGAGCCCACCATTTGCAATTAAAGCTTCTACAGGGGAATTGATATAGACATCCAATTCTTTTTCACTTACAAGTTTTTCTTTTTCTGTACTCAACAAATTTTTAAATTTCTTTAATGATTTTCTTAAGGGAGAAAAGGTCTGAAGTATCTTACTCCTCGCTTCTTTGATTTCTTTTCGAATATCTTCTTTCTCTTGTACAAGCTTGCTAAAATAAGTCCATTTTTCACTTTCAACCAGTTTCTCCAGACTCTTTCTGACTTCACTCTTCTCTTTACCCAATCTTTCCAAATTAAATCTTTGACCTTTCAAGTCTTTCTTATTTCTCTCTAAAGAAGAAAATTCTTCTTTCAAGTCTTTTATGTCTTCTTTGGTTTCATCGATGTCTTTGATCAGTTCTCTTTTTTCTTTTATCGGATCTACAAGTTCAGCAACTAACTTGTTCAATATCTTTAAATCTTTTAATAATGATGAGGCTTCTGAACCAAAAAGTATCTTTGTACGCTGATAATTTTTTACAGACTTCATATTAACGTCTTCCAACATCTTCATGAATGAATCATGGAACTCTAAAATGGTCTTACAATTTATTGGGGCGGGAATTTTGATGCCATCGATAAAGCTTCGCATCTTCTTTACCAAACTGATTCGATTTCCAAGAACAATTTGTCGTAATCTCGTGTCTACTTTTTCTTCTTCTATTTCAGCCTCTTCCAAAGATTCTATGTCATCTCTAAATTGTTCGATTGATATTTGAATATTACCGAGTACTTTTTTGCTGTTTGCGGCCAGTTCTTCGAAATGAATTTTTGTTTTATCATCAAACCATGAATCAAGTTCGTTTAATGGGACATCTGATGGTTTGGTTATCTCTTTTTCTCCTTTCTTAAAGATGAAATCAAATAAACCCAATCTCTTTATCTCCAAAGAGAATTTTTACATTACCTTTAGATAAAAATACTTCTGTTGTTCAATTGAACAAGATAGAGTGGAAACATCAAGGGAGCAAAAACCTAGAATAATTCCCAAAAAAAATAGGGTACCGATCGTTGAAATTCTTTTTGAGGTTATTTCTATTAGCTTGCCATCGTTTTTTATGTCTTAAGCTTTATTATTTGATAAAGATTAAAGAGAAATAATTGCGTAGTCGGTATACGTTTATGAAGAAAATAGTATCTTAGCCTGCCTCAGTTTCCAACTTTGTCAAGTCTTTCGAATCCAGCCTCCAACCCACGGCTCCGGCATTCTCCATGACCCTTTTGAGCTTGGAAGCCCTAGGTATGGGAAAGACTACCTCGCTTTTATTTAA
>JAKLZG010000045.1 GCA_024256165.1 Candidatus Methylarchaceae archaeon HK02M2 | reverse complement strand
TACATCACCAAGTTCCTGGACAGTATTTAATCTTAAGACTATCTGCTCAAGTGCTATTTTTGCCTGTGTAACCATCTTGTTCATCTTTCTCATTTCAGCGAGCTCATTTGCAAACACCGATGCGTGTGACATATCATGTTTTTGAATGGCCGAAACTACTTTGTTAAATATAATACTATCTCTTTTCTCCAATCTAGTTGCTGTAGAATCGAGTTTTGAAATCTGGACTTGGATCTGCCTTACCGCTACATCTAGCCTTGGCTTCAGTGGACCTGCTGGTCTTATGGCCTCCTTGACCCTCTCACCGATCGTTGGAGATGATGACTTTGTCCATTTATCGGCAAATTGTGGCATCTTCTATCCAACACCTAACAAGTGTTAGTATTCTAATAGCGATAAGAAATAGAGTGTAGAAAATTAAACTAAATAGTAAAATCGAGAATTATTTGTCCCGTATTTTTATAATTGAACTTTTCTTAAAAATTATCTAATCAAATAATTTTTATTCCAATTCACTTTGTAAATGAAATTTTTCTACATCTTCATGACTCATTCCAAGATATACAAAAACTGCTGCTGTTATGTACTCGAGAAAATGCCTGACACCTAAATCATAAAATCTTTCTTTAGATCCAGGTATAGAGAAAGGCAGAGAAATTACAAGTTCAGGTTCTCTTATTTTATATTTTTCAAACCATTCTGGCAGTCTGATTTTAGATTCTTCGGTCGTTAATAAATAAATTTGTGCACCAGCATCCGTAGCTTCTCTAATAATAGAAATTGTGTGTGAACTTTTCAATGAACCGCTACTTAGGATTACACAATCATCCTTTTCTATATCTGCATAACCGGGTGGTCCATAATCGTCAGAACTAATAAAATCTATCGTCTTACCAAATCCTGTTCTACCAGTATGTGCTATTCTGTTCATTGCCATCTTTAATGATGCTGCCCCATCACCAGCTGCTGCCATACGAATATGATTTGCAGTAGTAATACTTTCACCAAATTTCTTAATTTCTGGTTTTATTGAATCAAGGAATTGATTAAGATATTTCACATAATCTACTGAAGATTCAATATAATTCAAACATTTTTTTGAAGCTGATGATAGATCTTCAGTTTTATGATACTCAATTATTCCCTCTACGATACCTGAAGAAGTCATATACGCCCCTGTTTCAAATGAGTTTCCCATAACATCTATAGGCGGATGTATGTCTTTTTTACGCCAATCTGCTTTAATTCCAGCCAATTTCATTGGAATGTAAATATACATATCTGAGCATCTAACCAATGGCGAACGCAAGGCTCCAGATAGTGATATAATTTTTATATCTAAATCTAAACAACCCAATACTTTCGTAACTACATCTTTTGTTGTTCCGCTACCTGAAATAAAATATAAAGTACTCATACCTGGAGGGAAGACAGAAACCGATAAGTCGTCAAGATATTGGCACATTGGACATATTTTCCCGCCATATTTTCTACCATTATATCTTGCCAATTTTTTCATTCTAGATACAAAATCTTTACCCGCAGCACCAGACCTGCCTTTCCCGAATACGCCAATTTTTTTAAACAACAGGGAATCAATTACTGTTTCGAGTCTTCCTTCTTCTTCTTGTTTTTTAATAGAAGGTAAAAATTCTTCTTTAAGATACTGTTCTCGAGTTTCTGACTCACTAAAAACAGTCTCTAAAGGGAATTCATCTAATTCAGGTTTCAAATTTAAAAAATTGACCATCGGACCCCAAATAAGAAATCCAAAATAAATAGTTTTTTTACTTCATCCTTTATGAGAACTTCCTTATTCTTTTATCGTATGAACGCTAGAATATTGTAATGAAAAAGACATATTTAAATTAATGAAATATTTGACTGATTTCGTGATACCTACAAAGATATTTCTAACAAAAGGATTGGGGATACATAAAGAAAAATTGGCGAGTTTTGAATTAGCTTTGAGAGATGCAGGAATCGCTCATTGCAATCTGGTTTATACATCAAGCATCTTCCCACCTAATGCAAAACTCATCTCCCGAAATGCAGGTCTTAAATTACTTTCTCCTGGGCAGATAATTCATGTTGTTATGAGTAAAAATGTAACTAATGAATCCAATAGGCTTATTGCAGCAGCAATCGGTATAGCTATTCCACAAGATAAGAAACATTATGGTTATCTATCAGAACATCATGCCTTTGGACAAACTCAAGATAAGGCTGGAGAATATGCTGAAGATTTGGCCGCTCTTATGTTAGCTACTACAATGGGTTTCAAGAACTTTGATATAGACAAATCTTACGATGAAAAGCGAGAGTTATGGCGAATATTGAATAAGACAGTAAAGACCCGAAACATTTGCCAATCAGCCAGAGGTAACAAAGATGGATATTGGACTTATTGTATCGCAGCAGCAGTAATGATTTGACTCGAGTCTTTAAAATTTGGATATACTCTTTAGGACTTTAACATTTACATTGCTATATATTATTTAGATAAGATGAGGCTCATCAAAGTCTTTTGATCTATCTCTGCCCGAGTCCTCCATCCTATGTGTAGAACATCTTGCTCATCTTGTAGTAGATATCCCCTTTTAATGAACCGATCCAAGTTCATATCAACCCTCCATTTTGGAAATTTTTCTCTTAAGATCTGCTCTACTTCCTTTCTAGCCATTTTCCCATGTCTTGAAATTATTAGCGCTATCGTCGCAGCCAAAGCAGCTATATCGTCTATCCTCCAACCTGAAGCAATTGTATCAGTAACTGTTAAAGGATTCTTTATAGTTATGAAGAACCTAGCCCCTCCAATCTGATCTTCAGAAGGCTCATTGGGTGTTTCAGCTTCTTCAAATACAACTTTAACTTGAAGGTTCAACTTATCAAGCTCAGAATTTAATATTTCAACTATCTTCATGAAGTCCTTACCTAAAGCCTTCTTTAACTCCCAACCTTTTACACCAGGCTTTCTATGCCTTTGAAAGAAGAGTAATTGAGAGGCTCTTTTTACCTTTCTACCGATCTCAGCTTCTCCTTCGCTCAACTCTTCACCTCCTAAACTTATTGTAGTGCTCAAAATTAAAAGCTATAGGAAGAGAATGATGTCTTTTATCACTCGAAGCTTCTTTAAGAAGAATAATGTATGTCCTCTCCTCTATGGGATCTAAAATAAGTGATGCATAACCCTCTGTCAGAATGAAACTAACGATATAAGCCCTTTCCAATGTTTTTTCAAAAGTCTCAGCGAAGATAAAATCCCAGTAATCTATCTTCCCATCAAACTTTAATTTGTCCATAAGCTCTTTTAGCAAATCTTTCATCTTATCATCGAAATTTTCTAATGAAACAACTTTCAGATCAATCAATTCTTGAATTTCAAGAGAATTGATGACAGAACTTGTACTGAAATCTTCTTTCCATCTCTCACCTAATGGTAAAAGATTATTCCAGTAATCAACTGCTTCTTTTAATCTTTGATTAAATATCTGATTCATCCCAATTATTGGATGCCAAGAGTTACGGAATGCCTCAACTATACTTTTTGAGTCCAGCATCCTTATCTTCAACTCAACGAAAACAGGGTCTATAAAAAGTGATGAAGAACGGCGTTTTATCCATTCACTCTGTAGTTTTATAATAGAAGAAATTTGATTTATGGCTTCAGCATCTAAAAGTAACTCATCTAAAAGCTTCAATCTCGGAAGATATTTCTTAAGCTTATTTAAGGAAGACCTTACATCGACTTCAAATGGGTCTATCCCCCTTCTTTCTACTAATCTACATATTTCGACTATTCTAAGTAAATCTTCTAAGTTAACTTTACTTTGCAAACTAATTTACTACCTTTGCCTCAGACTCCCCTCGAACACTTTGTACAACTATTACATGAATATCCTTCTCTGTAACAGTGAGTTGGCTAGGTGTGATCATCAGATATTGCTTTTCCTTTTTTTCTTTAATCGTTGAAACGATTGCTTTGAATATAGCTTCACGGTTTCTTGGATCCATATGCACATCAAATTCATCAACAGCCCTAAAGGGTGACATTATGTACTGTTGTAGAGATAGTAAGAAAGCCATTATTGAGACAGTCCTTTCTCCGCCACTTTGAGTATATGCATTTAAAATAGAAGGGCTTGCTCCCCTGAATCCCACAGTAAGCTCTAAACCAGCAGTATCTATATCCTCTAAATCTTTTAATCTTACGTTTCCTATCGCACCAATCTTTGATAATGTACTTTGATAAGATGGGTTAACTTCATCTATAAGTTTCTGAAGAACATTTCTCCAAACCTCCTTCCTGTCTTCTAATTCAATCAAAGTTCTTTTCCTGTTTTCTGAAACTATCTCTGCCCTTTCTTTGAGTTCGTTGAAAGTCTTTAAGTAAGTATTATACACATCTTCTGCCTCTTCGGGTATGTTGCCGAGGGACTGAATATGCGCATCTGTTATCTTTATCTCAGCGTCTATGTCCGATAAATATCTCTCTGTCTCTATTCTTTCACCAGCTTTTTCCCTCAAAGGTGTTAACTCTTGGAGCCTTTTCTCCCCTTCTCTTATCTCTCTTTTTATTTGATTTATTACATCTTCAATATTTTTCTTTCTAAAACTTAAAATCGCCTCATTGACCCTATTGTTGACATATTTCTCAAGGTTAGAGCTTGAATCTTTTTCTAATTTTCCTAAATCTATTTGAGTTTTAGATATCTTGTTCTCGATTTGGAGCTTATCCTCACCAAAATCTTTAATTCTCCCATTCAATCTTGCATTGGGGTTAAGACCAAATTGGCTCAAGACTTTCTCTGTAACATGAATCTCGGTTAAACCCTTTTCAAGGTCTAAAAGAGAGTAATATAATTTTCTCTGCTCTAGTTGTTGGAGTGTAAGTTTCTCGTAAGATTTTTTTACTGAATCTTTGGTCTGCCCGATTCTAAATATTATATTTTCTAAATTGTCTTCCTTTGTCTTGAGCTTCCCTTTTAATGATGCGATGATCTTTTCTTGCCTTATCACCTGAGCCCATATCACCTCTCTTTTCAATAAGCTCCTTCTCGCTATCAGCTCAGCTTTGAGCAAGCTCTTATCATAGATCTCCTTCCAATAACTTAAAGTCTGTTCAGCATTTTCAAGAGCACCAAGAACGGATTCTTCTTCACTTATCAGGCCTGCGAGCTTACTTTGGGCATCTAATATCCTCCTTCTATACTCTTTAAAACCAACTGCCTCTTCTACCATTTTCAACTTCTCCTGGGGAGAGATGACACTGAACTCTTCAACCATATTCTGGTGCATGATTATGAGCATATTGTCTGGGTTTATTCCTAAATCTCTGAAAAGCCTGATAACCCGGCTTTTATCTATCTCACGATAGTCTGCCTCATACCAATATGAACCATCTTTCCTTAAATAGCGTGAGAGCATAAAAGTATCAGACTTGCAAAAAGCTATGGGTCTTTTTCCATTCCTTGGTTTGTTGTCGAACATCAAGGTAGCTCTTGCTACATCTTTTCCATGTCTTATGAGGTCGCTTAGCTTCCTACTTCTCTCAGTATACGCCTGACCCAAAACTATCGAGATGGCGATCAGTATGGTTGATTTTCCAGCACCATTGGGGCCACAGATAATATTTAATCCAGACTTCAAAGGAATTCTAGCATATTCATAAGACATGAAGTTCTCTAGGATTATTTCTTCAATTTTTGTGGATATCTTAGGCTTAGTGATGGATTGCACTTTCATCATCTTTTATATCTAGGTAATATTGAATTAAATTAAATTAAATTATTTAATACGATGTCAGATTTCTAACTCAAATTTGAGGCTTTTAACCTTTTCCCATGAACTTGATAAACTCCTCTTCCGTCTGAAAATTCAAGGCATAGTTATTGTTCTTCTCGTAAACTATCGTGGAGTAAGGCTTTTCACCATAATCGTGCCCAGGATAAACCTCTATATCTCCATCTAACTTCATTAACTTTTGGAGACTTCTAAAAAGTTCTTTAGGGTTGCTTTCTAAGAAATCCGCCCTTCCACATCCACCAACAAAAAGAGTATCACCCGTTAGTAACTTCTTATCTACCAAGAGGCATATGCCTTCGGGAGTATGACCAGGTGTATGGATTACTTTTATTTTTAGCTCTCCAACTTCTATTAAACCACCATCTCCAACGGATATGTCCTTCTTCGCTCTTGATGTCTCATGCATTATTATCTTCGCACCAGTCCTAAGTACCATTTCATCATTTCCATAGGTATGGTCGAAATGAGCATGAGTGTTTATTACGTATTCTATCTTCAAATCAAATTTTTCTGCCTCTTTTAATATCCTGTCTACTTCTCCTGCTGGATCAACTACTGAAGCAATGGAAGATTTCTCATCACCGATCAAGTATGTGAAATTTAACATAAAACCGATGAGCATCTGAACGAAGATCATGTCATAACTTATCTAATATTAACCATTAATACATTTAAGTTATATCTAGATTCATCCTAAATACATTTAAACTCAAGTCGAACAATAAGCTTGAAAATGGTAACTACAGGTAAAATCTTCATCGTTCAAGAAGAAATCGATATAGAAACTATAACCCTGAAGTTGAAGGATTTTAAGATTGAAGAGAATGTTGAATTTGAGGATCGTGAACTGAAGTTGATAACGGATATAAGTGAAATAAAAATAGTTGAAGGTGCCCTACAAGGTATATACTCAGAAGACAGAGTTATAGACATCTATCGAAGAGGAGAGAAAATTCCTACTGTTCAGAGTATAGAAGCATTATTCATCTTTTCTGAGCATGAAGGAACAATACTTCTAACGATCTTGGAGAAAAAGTTACAAGCGAACAAAATAGCTAATCAACTCAGTAAGATTCTTTTCATAACTACTGGACATATAATTGAGGCAAGGATAATTCCAGATATAATGAAAAACTTCCATGAGCAGAACTTTGAAGACACAAAGGTCGTCTTCTTCGATGATGTCGATATACCGAATGTGAATAAATTATCCCTATATGGATCGAGCTTGGCAGACACTACTCTCTACAATGATTATTGTAATCATGGGAAAGTGTGGTATATTGTTATAAAGCCAAAAATCTATGGATTCATAGCAGGTGTAACAAGGGATGGTGTAGTGACTATATTCAGCAGAGTAGAGAAGGATGACTTCATAAATTACGTTACGAATGAAATTTATCCTTTGATCTTGAAATCTAGGGAAATGTCATAAATGTTAAAGTTAATCCCTGATGAACCAGCCCTATTATTAAAAACAACTTCACGCAGGATTTTATTGATAGCTGACTTACATCTTGGTTTCGAAAGGGGACTTTTATCAAAAGGTATAAACATACCATCACAAACTCAAAAAATTTATCTCAAGTTAAAATCAATCATCGATCGCTTCTCTCTTGATAGTATAATAATTCTTGGGGATATTAAGCATAGAGCAAAGTACGTTCTACCTCAAGAGCAAATGGAAATCCGTTTATTCTTCTATAAAGGTAAGAATTTGGTAAAAACAATAGAAATTGTTAGAGGAAACCATGACGGAAGTATAAGTAACGTAATACCAAAACAGGTAAAAATTCACCCCTCAAGAGGTATATCAATTACCAATGGTAAAAAAAACATTGCACTTATTCATGGACATGCTTGGCCTTCTCCCAAACTTTTTCATTGCGATGTACTCATAATGGCTCATAATCACCCTGTAATTGAGTTTAAAGAGTATGGTTTTCGGATTGTTGAGCCAGTTTGGGTAAGAACAAGATGGAATAAAAGAAATATGTCCAAGGCATTTTTAAAATTTTCAGGGAAAAAGGTTGGAAAAGATCCTTTAGATTCTTTTAAGGAAGCATTTGGCTTTAATATAGGTGATCCAAACATAATAATTATGCCTGCTTTCAATCCATTACTTGGAGGAAATGCAATAAACACAAATGAGACTCACTTTTTAGGACCTTTGCTTTCTTCAGACTGCATTGATTTGAAAAAATCAGAGATTTACCTTTTAGATGGAAGTTACCTTGGGCATCTTTCAAATTTAATTCCCAAAGACTAACCTGCATAATTACCAACAATTGGTATATTTTGCCCACACTTTGGACATTTATTATTATTTGTAATGGCATATCTTTCTATGAAGAATCCATACCTCTTTATCAAGACCTCACCACAGTTATGGCAATAAGTGTTCTCTAACCTGTGACCTAAGACATTTCCTATGTAAACATACTCAACTCCCTCTTTTTTTGCTATCTCATGAGCC
>JAKLZG010000044.1 GCA_024256165.1 Candidatus Methylarchaceae archaeon HK02M2 | reverse complement strand
CATCTCAAGGCAGAAGCTTTCGGATTATTTGAAAGAATTATGCAATGAAGGACTTGTTGATAAGACAATAGACAAGACAGCCTTAATGCTGAGACAGGTATGGAGAGTATATCCTATTTACATCGTGTCAGAAAGAAGAAAGAAACGGATTGAAGAAATTAAAAAAAGAAAGAGGATATACGAATTTGTGGATTCTGCAAGCCCTGAAAAAATAAGAATTTTGGATGAAGCAATTAGAAAAGTGGAAGAAGAAAAAGATATAGGCAGATCGAAGTCTTGAATCACGCCTTAAAACAAGCGATCATTTTGGAACTCCGAGCAAGTACAAAAGCGGTATATCGAACAGTACAGGGTGGTAGCCCAGGGGAGATCGTTTAGATTAAGTCATTATCCTTTTTGATAAAATACAAAAATAAAGAAGTATAAGTTTATAATTAAATGGAATTTGCTGTTTAGTAGATGAAAGTTATAGTCTATACAAAAGTCTTAGAAGGTGCAATTAATCAGATTAAAAAAGCACTTGACGAATACAAAGTTCAATATAGACTAGTTCACGATATATTACCTAAAGACTTAGAGAAATCAGAACTTGTAATTGTTGTCGGTGGGGATAAAGATGTATTGCAGACTTTTCATAGAATAGGTAAGTTAAATGTACCTCTAATGGGCGTCAACGATTCTAATGAAGGTAGTTTTCTTACAGAAGTTGTTATCCAAGACTTTCAAGAAGCCTTTGAAAAAGTAATAGACGGTAAGTATTGGATAGAAGAGGCTGCAAGGTTGAATGTGATCGTGGATGGTAAACAGCTACCACCAACCTTAAATGAAGTTGCCATCTTTTCATCAAAAAGTGCAACTCTTATTGAATATGTGTTAACCGTTGACAAAGAGCTAGTTTGGAGGGATTATAGCGATGGTGTTATTATTTCTACTCCAACAGGTTCCACTGCATATTCTATGTCAGCCGGGGGACCCATGGTTCTTCATAACGCCGAAGTATTTGCAATAGTTTCTGTGAATTCTCTTGATGTAACCCGACGCCCTTTGATAATCTCAAATGAATCCTGTATAAAGGTCAGTGAGATAAGCAGTAGTCACAGATGTGAGGTGATAGTCGATGGAACCTATAGGGTTAGAGCAAAGGAGAGTGTCGAAGTCTACAAGTTCCCTGAACCTGCAAGGTTCCTAAGACCGTCAGAAAGCTCTAAAGCTATGGAGAAGATGGCCAAAAAGATCAGGCTTGCTGAAGATTTATTTAAAATGCCTCCCAGTGCCAAACTTATCTTAAAAACATTGGAGTATGAGGGATCATTGACTCAGAGAGACCTTGTTAAGAGGACCATGCTCCCTGACAGGACTACAAGATTGGCACTCTCCCTTCTTATAGAGAAGGGATTGGTTAGAAGAAAATCCACGCTCCGCGATGCTAGAAAAAAGGTGTATCATGTTGTGTAATTTCAATAACATAAATAAATTGATGATAGAACTCGTAACAAGCAAGAAAGTCGGTATCTTGATAGACATAAGATGAAAACAAAACACAATAGATAGAGTTTTAACATCATGAATTCACTTGATAGATGACGTGACAATTAAGAGAGAAAAAATATTATACTTAATGAAAAATATTAAGCCTGTTTCTTTCCGTAACCAGTCGGAAAGCGGGGCTTTGGAACCTGAGAGTAGGTTAAACTCTTAAAGTCTCCAAAAGTGAGGTAATTAAATCATGTATGATGAAGAAGAAGCTCGTCCGAGATTGACAAACATCTTAAGAGCATTGCCTGTCTTATTGATAATATTTGGCATAATCTTTGCTGTACTATTTTTCTTTACAATGTTCGTGAATGTTCCAGTCGGTCATTCTGTTGTATTGGTGGACCCTTTGACAAAGAACGTCTCTGATCCTATTCTTGGACCTACGTGGGCTGTTAAGGCTCCTTGGGTTACTGCTGTAGATATCTATTATGCTGTTGATTCTTTGGGAATGTGGGGCACAGGGGAAGATCCGTTTGCTGATTATCCCGGTGTTAAAAGTTTCAGTAAAGACCAGCTTGAAATGGACTTGGATATAATGATTAGGTGGAGACTAGATCCGGATCAAATTCGTGAATTGTATCTAAACTACCCCAGTCTCAATTGGAAAGAAAGAACCATAGTCTCAATAGTTCGCCAGACAATAAGATTCATAAGTAAAGACTACGCTGCAATTGAGACAATAGAACAAAGGGACCTGATCGCTCAGGTTATGCAAGACGCAGTCTTACAAAAACTAAATGAGGAAAAAAGTTTGGGGAACTCAATAACTGGATTCGAATTTGAACTAAGAAACATCGGGTTACCTGACAAATACACTACCGCCATAGAAGCAAAACTCGTTGCAGAGCAAGAGAAAATACAAGCAGAATTTGAAAAGGATAGGATACTAGTCCTTGCAAATGCAACGGCTCAACAAGCAATAATAGAAGCAGAAGGACTTTCAGAAGCAAAGATTATAATTGCTGAAGGTACTAGAGAAGCTATAAGTATGATCATTGAATCGGCTGGTATAACGTCTTCAGAGGAAATTGCTCAACTCTATTTATGGGTTGAAGCAGTGCGAGAAATTTCATCAGATATAGATGTTCTCATAATAACAACTGGTGAAGACGGTGTTCCATTATTATATCAGATACCATGAAGAGAGTTCTGCTAATAATTTCATGACAGCTTGATAATTAAAATTAAGTTTAAATATGACTCTCTCTTCTTTTTCTCGGCGAATCGAATATGTCAAGTAATAACTCCAGTGACGCTCCGAGTGATTCACCAGCAGAACCTGAAACAACAGAAAAAACATCTCCTGAAACACCAGCTGCTCAAGAGAGAGTGCCTGAGAGAAGGGCTCCCTCAAATCACATATACGTTGGAAAGAAACCTGTTATGAGCTATGCTATGTCGGCTTTGATCCAACTCACACACAGTGATGAAATAATCGTGAAGGCTCGAGGGATGGCCATTTCTAGGGCTGTTGATGTGGCAGAAATCGTTACTAAACGACTAGGTAACGAAGCTTTTGCGATCAAAAACATAACCATAGATACAGAAGAATTAGGTATGGGTGAGGATATGAGGAACGTCTCTACAATCGAAATAATTGTAGGTAAGAAGTAGAAGTAGTTCACCAACAAATATAATGGACTCACACAAATACAGTGGGTCCTATTTATGGTTAGTAACTATTGCAACTCAAGTAATTTATAACCTATTATAAAATTACTTGAGAATATTTTTCAATAGGAAAATCAAATAATTTATAATGTGCCCAAATACCGACTTTACCAATAAAGATCAAGTTTGTAGAATATGTAACAAATCTTCCCGATTTGTATCAAAGGCAATAAAAATCTGTCGATCTTGTATACAAGAAAGTCCTAATGAAGCAGTAAAAATCTCCTTGAGTGACCATGAGACTATTAGAAAGTCTTTTGGCTTACCTGGGAAAATACCCAAATCACCATCAGGAATACCATGTAATTTATGTGCTAATGAATGCAGAATTGGGTTAGGCGAATTGAGTTACTGCGGTCTTAGAAAGAATGTATCAGGAAAGTTGATAAGTAACGCAACTCCAAATAAGGGACTATATAATGCTTATCTAGATTCTCATGTTACCAATTGTTGTGCTTCATGGTTCTGTCCAGGTGGAACTACATCAGGATATCCAAATTTTACAGCTTGTGATGGCCCTGAAATAGGCTATTATAATCTCGCGGTATTCTTTTATGGGTGCAACTTTGATTGCGCATTCTGCCAAAACTCATCCCACAAAGATGTCGATTTAGCACCTTCTCATGGTATCGATGACCTTGTTGAACGCACACTACATAATACTAAAATTACATGTTGGTGCTTTTTTGGAGGTTCTCCAGAGCCTCAACTTCCTTTTGCACTTCGAGCTTCAAAGAGAATTCTTGAACTCTTACCAGAGGGGAGAATTCTTCGCATATGCTTCGAATGGAATGGCTGTGGTCATCCAAATTTGGTTAGAAAAGCAGCTGAAATTGCATTTAAAAGTGGCGGCAACATCAAGTTCGATCTAAAATGCTTCGATGAAAATATGAGTTATGCACTAAGCGGTGTATCCAATAAAAAAGCTTATCAGAATTTTGAGATGATAGCTCGAGAATTCAGTATATTAAGAGATGATCCACCTGTCCTTACAGCCACCACTCTGATGGTCCCAGGATATGTAGATGCAGATGAAGTTGAGGATATAGCGAATTTTATATCAAGTCTAGATGAAAAAATTCCCTACAGTCTTTTGGTATTCCACCCAGATTATTTAATGAAGGATTTGCCAATAACTCCATTAAAGCAAGCTTTGAGTAGTTATAAAGCAGCCAAGAAGCATTTAGAACGTGTAAATGTCGGAAATCTACATTTATTGGGACGAGGTCTAAAGGAATTTATATCTCAATAGAATTTTGACTTTTTAATGTTTATGAAAAAATTATCATATTTATCGGATGAAGTAGAATCTTTGAAGAAAGAGCTCTTAAAGCTTGCTTCGTCTTTAATTAGAACAAGGAGCGAGAACCCTCCAGGGGATACATCAGATATAGCTAATCTTGTTGAGGATTATCTTAAAGATATAGGGTTGAACACTAAACGTATCGAGCCGATAGAAGGGCATGTAAATATTATAGCTGAAATAGGGAGTGGTGATTGTGAGCTGATACTTTGTGGACATATCGATACAGTACCTATAGGAGATTTAGATAGATGGACCTTTGATCCATTTTCAGGCAAAGTAACCGAGGGGCGTATTTTAGGCAGAGGTGCCACTGACATGAAAGGAGGGGTAGCTGGTATTCTTACAGCTGTAAAAGCTATCTCCAAGTTTGAGAAAAAATTGAATAAAAAGATCATCATAGCATTATTTTGTGATGAAGAGACAGGAGGGCAGTATGGTTCACGTTGGGTGGTACAAAATCGATTGATTGAAGGAAAAATGATGATCATAGGAGAAAGTTCGACGTACCATAAAATAGGCCATGTCATTGTAGCTGGAGAAAGAGGAGTTTTATGGTCAAAAGTAAGATTTTCTGGTACCCCCCATCATGGAAGCAGACCTATGCTTGGAGATAATTCGATAATTCATGCAGTCAAAACCCTCTCAAAATTGAAAGGTTCTATATTGGATAAAGTTAACACACCTTACAATGCTAAGGAACTTGTGAAATGGGGTAAAAAGACCCTTATGGAAAGTTATAAGGATAAAAAGCATTTGAAGCCTCATTATGCAATGGATCATTATACATTGAATGTCGGTATGATTAAGGGAGGGGAAAAAGTCAACATCGTAGCAGATAATTGTGAATTAGAACTTGATTTAAGAATACCATTAGGAGGGAGTAGAGCTGAAGCAGAAAAAATTATTGAAAGGATAGTTGGTGAAGGTGAGATCGATTATATTAATTATGCTCCACCTTCTTTCACCCCACTGGGAAGTAATCTTATCAGAGTGTTACGAAAAGTAAGCCGATCGATTTTTAAAGAAAAAACACCAACTACATGTATGACTGCTACAACCGATGCGCATTATCTTAGATCTACCTTGAAGATTCCAGTAGTTTCTTATGGACCCGGCTATGAAGAAGCGTGCCATGTTTATGATGAACGTGTTGATGTCTCTGATGTATTAGGATGCGCAAAGGTTTATGCTCAAACAGCTTTTATTATTTCGTCTTAAAGTATATTGAATTAGATTATTAGAATGTAAAAATACACCGATTATAGGGTACTACAGACTTCAAGAAAGAGCTTATAATTCAAGAAATATATATCTATAACATAATGTTATTTTTTATTACAAATTATCGAATTACTTATCTTTTTTTAATATATTTGTATGTTAAAAATAACTAATTTTTGAACTTTTAACCTTAGTAAGATTAATCTAGGATGAAGGTTATATAATTAATGTCCATGTTTAGCGGCGAGGCAGAGGTATTAGTAAGACGAAAAACATTAGTCATTCTTCAAGATGAAGTAAAATTAATTGTGGATGCAGCTAGGGCGCTTTCCACAATCTATTCTGCTTTATTGAATAATGACACCGAGACTTTAAATGAAGCTGTTAAAAGTATTGAAAACGCTGAGATAGAAGTTGAAGCCATAAGAAGGACTCTTACAAGAGAATTGGCCGAGATAGGGACAATGATTATGAGTCGTGAAGACGTTCTAAGGGTGGCATATGCTATAGAGAGTGTAGTGCAGTTTATAAGTGGAGCTGCTTTTAGAGCTTCACAGATAAGCGGTAAAGTAATGCAAGATCATAATTTATCCGACGAAATCAAGGATTTGATCGATATGGCAATTGAAATTGTACAAAAGCTTGGCGAAGTAGTGCGATCATTAATAATAAATCCAAACCAATCTATTGAATTAGTTAGTAACGTAGGAAAATTAGAGCGTCAGATCGATAATAAATACAGGGAAATATCTACTAGAATATTGAATAGGGTCAATTCTATCAAAGATTTGATTGTCCTCATGGATATGATTGAGAGGATTGAAGATATGTCTGATGAGTGTTTAAGAGCTTCAGACTCTATTACAATTCTTGCTTTGAGTTTATAAGTGATCATGGAATGCCAAAGGCATTAAAGAAGCCTTTAGGAGAGTTATTAGAAAATAGGATAGTTATATGGGACCTTGATGAGTCTAGGGAGCTCTTTAATGAAGGTTTCTATGGCAAACCTATAGGGATATCAAAACCCAAGGGAATTGATTTTGACGCTCCTTTGATCTTAGATCTGATAGAAGGATACTATCTACTAAAAATTGGTAAAATATCAGTCTATAAAAGTGGTAAGAAAAGAAAGGTCTCTTTAAAAAATATTGAAAAAATCTGTAATAAAGAGTATGTGGACTTCGAACAGAAGTTTTTTGTTTATAAGAAATTAAGAGAAGCTAATTATGTAGTAACGCCTGGAATAAAGTTTGGATGTGATTTTGCAGTTTACGAACATGGACCAGGTATAGACCATGCCCCCTACCTTGTTCAAGTTGTGAAGCCAGATGAAGACATTACGGCAACGAGCATAGTTTTATCAGGAAGACTGGCCACAACTGTTAGAAAGCAGTTCATTTTGGCTGTTGTTGAAGTTGATCAGGATAAGGTAAATTTCCTATCTTTCGATTGGTGGAGGGCATAATTGTTACCTTATAAAAGCGAAAAATTTTAATTTTTGATATAAATATATTATATATGTGGGCGTAGGAGATGTTAACAACAAAAGCCTGTTCTCCTGCATGTGCATTTTTTAGATGTGGTCGCCGAGCATTACAGATAAAAAAATCAAAGCCTTGGTGTAGTTTTGCTAACGACTATTGTGATGTTAAGCGTTGTGCATATATTCAATGTATAAGAGGTAAGCTGATCTCAGGCAATATGTGTGGGTTAACTGTTAAAAGATTGACTGTAGATAGATTAAGACCAGAGGATTTCGATATCGATATTGAACTCAAAGGGAAGTTGGCAAAACGTCTAGGTAGAGACAAAGATATTGTGTAAATGATTAAATTAAATTAAATTAAATTAAAAAGTATAGTTAACTATAATAGAAAAATTAAAAACAGGCTTGAGCTTGAACTCTTTATAATCTTCAATCTCATTCATATATAATTTAAACAAAGTCACGTTTAAATTATATTTTAAAATACCATCATTGGTTAGATCTTAGCGAGCAAAATTTTCTTTTTTTCTTCGAATTCTACATCTGTAATTATGCCTGCATCCCTTAATTCTGCCAATTTCTTTATTTCATCTGCTATACTGACTGCCTGTACAGGTGCTTGTGGTGTTTTTGCTTTTTTCATACCTTCCCTGATAATCGCAATGAGTAGTTCTCCTTTAGATTTAGGAATAGCGTCTATTGAACCTTCTTCTCCTCTACCCCACGCTAGTAGACCCGTACTTCTTCCCAATCTTGTCAATTCACTTAGTCCAGGGCATCTTATCACAAGAGTGCAACTCATCAAACCCT
>JAKLZG010000043.1 GCA_024256165.1 Candidatus Methylarchaceae archaeon HK02M2 | reverse complement strand
AAGGAATAGTATAATGCCTTTGAGGTAAGATTTCAAATCTTTTGGCATACTATAACCTATCTATTGGTAAATAATAGGTTTATTTAAACCTTTTGAATGGTATATTCTAACATATTACTTTTAAAATCTCTAGACCTTGACCTCATCATTCATTTAAGGCTGAAAACTTTGAAAACCTTCATCTGGAGCAAAATCAATTCCATAAGTTAGCAATTCATCTCCGGACCATTCTTCAAACGCTGCTTCTATGTAATATTGAATCTCTTTTGCGCTCTGCAACCCTTCTAAAGTAGCAAATATGGTTAACGAGTTTTCATCATGCTCGACCGTGCAGGATTCTTCTTGCTCTCCAATCTCTCTAAAATAGCCTACTAACTCGCCTTGGTCGATTTTTGGGTTCATCTCCATATATACTTCATACGCTCTGATTTCCCCTTCTTGTAAGATTATTACCATTGCCAACCAATGACCTTTGAATTCCCCTTACTGGATAGGGATGTTCTTATGGAAGGGTAGTAAAAATTAATCCACCTTGTGAAAACGACCAGTAGCAGAATTGTAAATATCCTGGATATAATGGAACTCTACAAGCTAAAAAGCAGACAAAGTCTTTTAATTTTAGATAATTATTATAACCTAATTCACCTGTTGTCCCACGTAGACGGCAGTACGAACTAGGACCTCCATCAGGAGGGGTCAGATATATGGTAAGAGATATGTAGTGATATTTTTGAATCAGAATGCCCCTGCCACCTATGATAGGATATTTTGTACCGTTTAAATTAAGATATGAATTTGGAATAGGCGATGAAATATCAAACAATTTCACGTATTCGCCTTGGCTGACTTCCGTAATACCATAAGTGAATCATCCTTTACAGTTTTAAATTGGCTGAAGAAAAAGCAGCCAAGTACAATCCGCAGCCTCTTACTTTAGGCATGTTTGGCGGCGTTTATGACAAATCTACGATACGAGAGACTGGGACGTTATCCGAAGCTGGGTAAAAGAACTCGCCCAAAAGGTAAACTCATAATGTATGGAAATTTTTTTTGTTCAAGATTTTATCATTGTTAGAACCATTTTGAATTTATGTACTGCCTTCAGTGCATGTGGTTGGTGGGCGGGCATTATTATCATCTCACCTTCTTTTAAATGGTGGACTTGACCAGAGATAACAATTTCTACTTCACCATCAAGAAGATACACTAAAGCATCAAATGGAGTGATATGTTCGCTCAATCCTTGTCCTTTATCAAAAGCGAATAAAGTAACTGTTCCTGTCTTCTTATTGATTATTGTACGGCTAACTATAGACCCTTCTTGGTAGTTTACTAAATCCGATAACCTTGTTGCTTGAAATAAAACTCTTTCTTTCTCATTATGCTCCATATTTTTACTCCTCTTTTTAACGAATTTTCCATAATAATCTATTAAAATAATTGCTTGTTCAATCATACATTAACAAGTTCAGAGTTTCATCTTGGCGATAGCTACTTCCCTTTCCTTAATTAACAATTTATCCAGAATTATTATAAATCCTCATAGAAAAGATCAATGGTGAATTTAGAATGAAGAGAGAGCATTGTCCGAATATTGAAATCAACCTGAATAACTGTACATGTACATATGAACCCTGTAGTAGAAAGGGAATATGTTGCGAATGCATACTTTACCATAGAAAAAGGAATGAACTGCCAGATTGCTTGAGAGTTAATTTATGATAAATACATTTAACTCTGAGAAAACCTTTACCCATAGATTTCAAAATAGAATCCTAAGTTTAACGATAAGATTATAACAATGTTATATAATTAATATACTGTGTGTTGAAATGGTAAGTAAAGGCATTGGTAGCTTATTCAAAAGGAAGGATAACAAGTACTTCATCTATCTACCTGTGAACCTAGTCGAGGATACAGGCTTTCCTATACCAGTAAATAAATCAGTTAAAGTCAAAGTCCGTTTCATATCCGGAGAAAAAAGGATAATCGTAGAAAAGTTAGAATCACGATAATATCTTATACATTAATTCTGATGAAAGATTTTTGGCAAGTAAATTTTGACTTTATAAAGGAATAGTTAAAATCAGTAAAGTTATAATTCTCAGACTATTTCAAGGCTAAGCAAAGGAGAACCAATTATTAATATCCTTAGAGATATAATGTAAATTCTAACTTTTTTAAAGAAATCCTTTTACTGATTTTATCCCATTTCTTAATCGGTTTTTTTCTATCTTTGCTTTGATAGGAATTCTATTCTTCTTTGTTTGAGGCTATCTTACTTACAGCTTTGAGCATAGCGAATAACTCTGGGCTTCTCATGAGAGAAAGAAGCTCGAAGAAGCCAGCCTTCCTCCTTGGTGTCTGCTTGAACTCTTCATATGCCTTGCTCAACCGAGGTGGAAGTTTCGAAGCTAATTCATACACCATAGCGTTGTCCAAGCTACCAACTAAATATAGAAGCATCATCATATTTCCTAGAGATGATATCAACTCTGGCCTCATCAGATAGTTGAATCCTTCTTCAAATCCTTCAGCAATAGCGTTAGCACCTGCTAAAATTCCTGTTTCTCTAATTTTAGCCAAAGTATCTATTACATCATCAACCGCATCAGCGTTATCGACCAATTTTTCCAGTAATTTAGCAAGCTTTTGCGCCTTTTCAGCTGGTAATCCTGTTATTTCAATCGAAGCCAACACCCATCACCTCCCAAAAAGTGAAGTAAACCACATCTTTTCAAAAGCGAACTTTACGCCTCTAAAGGCTTTCATGGCACCTAGAACCCAGCATTTTGGATATTCGGATTCACCCTTTATCACTTTTTCAAAATCGCAGAAGACTGCTGCGCCAAGGTAACCAACATCCATAACGCAGATTCCAACCATATTGTAGGACATGGCCATATGGACCCCTTTTATCTCATCGACGAGTTGTGTGGATACATAGTCCGCCTGGAAGTGGGCAAAGACGCCAGCCATCCCCAACCCAAGTGTAGGAGCTACAACATCGCCGATCCCAAATATATCATCGTATTTTGGATTTCGTAGCATCTTATTTTCTATGTCCATATATCCAGTTCTTTTATTGACCAAGTCTGGTGTATTGACAACCGGTAAAGCTGGTGTATGAGGTGGGATTACTACAGCCAGATCGTATTCTATCTCATCACCACTACTTGAAACCAGCTTCTTCCTATCGCCATCGACATGGTCGATCTTCCAACCTCCAATATAATTCACATTATATTGTTCTAAGAAGCCTCTGAACATCTTTTGCATAAATGGACCAAAAGATTCCATGGGTTGTTTCCATGTCGAATGTATCACATCTATTTCGGTCTTCTCGATAATTCCTCTCAAGTCTGAGAGGTATCTCATCATCAGAGCAAGTTCAAAAGGAGCAGGTGGACATCTATACGGCGATGGTGGTGTGCTTACAACAATTTTACCACCTTTAAACTTTGATAATGCTTCCCTTAGCTTAATAGAGCTTTTGAGGTCCCATGTATGATAGGTATGGTCGATCCCCTTGAGGAGGTCTGGCCTTAGTTCTGCCCCAAGAGAAATAATAAGGCAATCATAGCTCAAAGAACCTTTATCAGTCCTTACAGTTCTGTTTGCTGGATCGATTTCAACCACCTTTTCGTTTAATACCTTTATGCCCTTACCTTCGAAAAACTTTAATGGCCTTCTTATATCATCAGGCTCTCTAAGACCTGTTGCAATCCAGAGGTAAGACGGCATGAATTCATAATGCGTCTTTTTATCTACCAAAGTAATTTCAGCTTTCCCCTTTAACCCTTTGGATAATCTGGAAGCAGCAACTGCTCCTCCTCCACCACCTCCCAAAATAAGAATGCGTTTCAATTTAATTTAACATAAATTATTGTATTTTATCATATTTAAGCATAATATGTCTTGGGCATCTAAAAATTTGAAAGTTGGATACCAAATATTCGAATAATTCACTTAAAAAAATCTTAAGAAAAAATCGTATCCTTAACAATTAGATGCGGGGGGTGGGATTTGAACCCACGAAGGCCTGAGCCAGAGGATTTCTCAAGACCTTAAGTCCTCCCCCTTTGATCGACAATAGCCCTTGCTTTGACCTGGCTTGGGTACCCCCGCTCCATGATAATTGATCTTTATAGATTAAAAAGTCTCACTCTTAACGATTTTCAATATTATGTTAATTAATAAATCGAGAAAAGAAAAAAATAAAGATTCATATTCATATGGTAATTTCTTCTAATGGTGATCAAAGTTGTCGATTTATTTTGAGTTTAAGATGAACATAATTATTAGAGAAGACTTGAATATGAGCACAGGCAAGATAGTAGCACAAGCATGTCATGCGTGTCTGGAAACATATGAAAAAGCAAAGAAGATTGAAACTAAATATTGTAATGCTTGGCTTAAAGAAGGCGCAAAGAAAGTTATTCTTAAAGTAAATTCAATAGAGAAGCTTCGTGAACTAGAAAAAAAGGCTACAAAATTCAAATTACCTTGTGCATTAATAATAGATAAAGGATTAACTGAAGTTCCACCAAATACGCCCACAGCTCTAGGGATCGGTCCTTCAAGATCTGAGCTGATCGATAAAGTTACCGGTAACCTTCCTTTATTATAATTCTAGTGATCTCAGTTTGATATATTAAAACTTGTTAGCATTTGCTGGATGATTAAGGTCTACAAGAATCACCTCATGCCAAATATGCTTTCCATCTTGATATAGAAAGTATGAATTTAGCACTTTAAGATTAGGATACTTCTTTACTACTCTTCTTTCTGCTACTTCACGCGCACTGACATTCGCCTTGATCTTTACAGTTCCAAGATGTTTTGGCCGCCTTCCAGATCGAGGCCTGCTCTTTCTCATCCCTCCCTTACCAACTTTTATTCGCACAACTATGAAACCTTGTTTTGCTTTGTACCCTAACCTTCTCGCTCTGTCTATCCTCGTTGGCCTTTCTAATCTGACCATCGTAGGCTCTTTTCTCCAAGCTATCAACCTTTCTTTTATGTTCTCAGGTTTTTCCTTCAGGTTCTTTTGCCATGCCTCGTTAACATATTTGTACATGATGTAGGATAGCTTAATTTCTCTATTGATAAATCTTTTTCTAGGAGATTTTTAATGATTCAGTGAGTATGAGAACACTACTGTTGACTGAAAATGACATTAAACCTTTGGTTAATATGGGAGAAGTCATGGATGTTATTGAAGCCGCATTTAAAGAGAAAGCATTTAAAAGAGTTCAAATGCCAGAAAAGTCTTTTCTCTTTTATGAAAAATATGATGGTGATTATAGAGTGATGCCTTCATACCTTGAAACTTTTGATACTTCAGCTGTTAAACTCGTTAACAGTCATTCACACAACCCAATTAAGTATGGTCTCCCAACGGTTATGGCGATTGTGATTCTAATAGACCCAAAAACTGGTTATCCCTTAGCGATTATGGATGGAACATATATGACAGGCTTAAGAACCGGGGCTGCTGGAGGTATAGCTGCTAAATACCTATCAAAAAAGGATGTAGAGATAATTGGGATAATAGGTGCAGGAAGACAAGCGAGGACTCAATTAATGGCACTTATGTCACTTTACAAAATCGACGAAGTCAAGGTTTATGATATCTCAAAGACCAACAGGGATTTATTCGTAAAGGAAGCTTCAAAACATTATCCTGATATAAAAAAGATAGTATCTGTGGATACAGCCAAAGAAGCAGTTAAGGAATCTGATATTGTTACAACAGTAACACCTTCTAGAGAGCCCATAGTTGAGGATAGTTGGGTAAAGGATGACGCTCATTTGAATTGCATAGGCGCTGATGCCCCTGGAAAGCAAGAGTTAGACCCAATGATATTACGAAGGGGGAAGATAGTTGTCGATGACATAGAGCAGGCTATACATGGTGGCGAGATAAATGTTCCTTTTTCTAAAGGATTGATAACGGAGTCTGAAATTTACGGGGAGATAGGGGAGATCGTGGCAGGTTTTAAGCTTGGCAGAGTTACATCCGATAGAATTACGATATTCTGTGCTACCGGGTTGGCAATACAAGATGCTGTTACTGCTAAATTAGTTTATGATAAGGCGATTAAAAGGAGAATAGGACAGGAGATAAATTTCTTATCGGTATAACTTTCATGGAAAAACGCTACTCAAGAATTCTATGATTTGAGGCCCGTAAATATATCCGGCAGTTGCATAAAATATGTTCAAAAAGATCTTCCCAGTTATAGCTGCAAAAAGTGCTCTCATCTTTGGGTACCTTATGAGCCCTAATGGTATCCATATTATGTCATCTGGAGTTAAAGGGGTCATAGCGAAGGCCAATATGAGCCATAAGCCATATTTTTCTAATCTAACGCGCCAAACATCTAAACTCTTCTTCCTTTTTTCAGACAGAACATATCTCCCTCCGACACCAACATAGTAGCTGATATACTCACCCAGCCCTGCGCCTAATCCAGCAGATATTCCAATAAGAATAACACCCAGAATATTTGGTTGGATATAACCCAATAGTGCTACTACGATGTAAGATGGGAAGATGGCTAAAAAGATGGAGCTCGCTTCAAGAAAACCAGATAAGAATGCACCAAAAGGACCCATACCTTCTAAAATACTGATAAGCCATTCCACGCTTATAATCGAAACTTGAGATAGATAGTAGAGGACAATAGTTATTATAAGAAATAATGAGATGATTATGGCAATGAGTATGGATTTTTTACGTACTATGCGCTCAATAATGGATGGATGTCCAATTTTCGACATCTGAATTTACCAAATAGAAAATATTAGAATAAATTTGGTATATCATCTATTATTTTTTTAGCCAAAAGAGTTGCTGCGAGTTCTTGTGCTTCTTTTGTCTGTGCGCCTATATGGGGTGTGGTGACTACATTTTGAAGCTTAACAAGCTCGCTAGATACTGGGGGTTCAAATTCGAACACATCCAGGGCAGCGCCTTTGATAGAACCACTTTTGATTGCATTCAGAAGGGCTTCCTCATCTATCACGGCACCCCTTGAAGCATTTATTATACATGCTGTTTTCTTCATTTTTTTCAACTTTTGTTCATTTATCATTTTATGAGTTTCTTTTGTCAAAGTAACGTGCAAGGTTATGAAATCTGAAGAAGCCAATAGCTCATCCAAAGGTATAATCTTTGATTCAAGCTCGTCAAGAAGATCTTCACTTAGCTCAATTATATCAAACACAAGTATTTTCATCCCAAAAGTTTTAGCAAGTCTCGCGACCCTAGTACCTATTCTACCCATTCCGATGATTCCCAAAGTCTTCCCTTTTAATTCAGACCCCATAAGTTCATGCTTAAGCCATTTACCTTGCTTGATTCCAATATCTCCACGGACGATTCCTCGACTAAGAGTTATCATGAACCCGATAGTAAGTTCTGCGACTGCATTTGTAGATGCTAAAGGAGTATTGAAAACCTTGATTCCTCTAGAGTTAGCCGACTCCAAATCTATGTTGTCGAGACCAACACCTGCTCTTCCTATGATCTTCAGATTTTTACCTTTCGAGACAACTTCATTAGTTATTTTCGTCCTACCTCTCACGATTACTATATCATATTCTTGGATCATACTCAACAAATCTTGATTAGTTATCTCGGGTATGTAAGTTACATCTAAACCAGCTGAAGATAGCATCTCTATACCCTTCTTCGCTAAGCTATCGCAGATCAAAACTTTAGGTTTGACGCGCTCCAATTCCAAAGTATTTGCATTTAGATTATGCTTAAAAAGATAAGGTTTAAATGAGCTCTTAAATCCTAATAGAAGTCTCAAAGTGTTTCACTTATTTGATATAAGAACTCGAAGAGTTTAACTTACTTCCATTTCGTAAGTAGAAGAGGTTCGTTGGCGCCTACCCTTTATTTTTTCAAAATGTCAAGAATAAATTAGAGCACTCTTTTTTACTATCACTCATATTTTTTACTCACATCTATAATTTTCCTATTATAATAAAAAAGAATATGAAAAAAATAAAGAAAGACAGGCATGAACCTGTCATATTTCGATATCATTACCAGCCGGAATCAGTACGCCAGTATCCGCCCCAATACCCGTATGGATATCCATCATCATCCAAAGATACTACTATGGGGAAATCTGAATGAGAGAAACCGTATTCGTCGTTAGGATCAACATTCCCAAGTGATAATGTAATACCAAAGTCCAAACGCCAACCACCTGGTACTATAGTACCAACCAACAAACGCCCTTTTGGATCTTCCCAAGCATAAATGATGTTTACGTCATTAGATTCCCATGATATTGTTGCAGACAATGAAGTGTATTTTTTAACCATATAGTGTCTGTGATTGAGATCAGATACCCAACCAGTGCCCTGGCAGATGTAATCGGCTCGTATATCTCTGAAGTTATCGTCTTTTAACGCATTATGTACTTTTTCTAGACGGTATACTCCCTCCGGAAATTCATCAAATATTTTTACTATTTGATTGTAATAAATCCAATAAATAGTACCTGTCCAGCCTTCTTTAATGAGTTTTCCCTCAGTTGGCCCCGAGCCAACATCATAAACTGTCGATGGCATGCTCCATTGACTAGGGGCTCTTTCCTCTAGAGTTGTCTGTTTTAATTCTCCTTCTAACCAGAAAAGAAAAGGAATGTCAGGATTTCTGAATAACAGTATTAGTTCTTTTGGATCCGGAATACGTGATTTTTTAATTGGGATATTATACTGACCAGGATATTTATCACCGTCTAGTCCGATTGTACATAGAACTACTCTCGCTGTGAAAGTTCCTGTGCCCCTTATAGCTTTATCAGCAAAATAATCAGCCCTTGGAAATATTTTAGCAACATATGGCGAAGCGGACTTATAAGGCTCCTTATCAAGTTCGGGCAATTCACCCGAGTTCGCAAACTCTAAAAATGGCGCAGGATGGGCGTTAAAAACAAGATATGCAACGCAATCTAAGAACACTTCCACTTGCTCCTCTATCCTTGTCTGAAACGTATTCTCGATATAATTCGTCGCAATTGTGCTGTAATTATTGTAAAGATAAGCCTCAACTATGAGGTTTAAACCCTGAAGTTCCAAAAACAACAGCTGTGCAAAATAATTCTCAAAAGCCTGATAGCGAAGCGTGAACTCTTCAAGCTTTTCTTTGAGATAGGTATCCATTGAGTTATAATCTTTCTGACATTCATATTTGAAATTGATGGCTGTTTCAACGTAAAGTTCTAACAATCCTTTTCCAAATCCGTCTTCATGGCCTTTGATGAGCTTATGCAGCATCCCCATGCACCATACCACTCCGTTACTTGTGTCTAATATGGTGTCCCTCAATTTCTCTAAGTCTGCTTTAGTCACATTTTTCTGTTTTGAATACTGCTCAAGCTGAGCGTAACTTTCCTCAATTGTGGTTTTTACTTTTAAACCAGTAAGCGAAGCAATGTATTGTTCAAGCTCTTTTTCGATAGTTTCTAATAGCTCTTTTAATTCTTTTAGTTGATTTTTTATATCTTCTATATCCTTCTTTATATCCGATATCTCCGATAGCACTTCACTCATCTTTGAACTCAGCTCGTCAATGTTTCCCTCACCACCAAAACCCATCAATCTCATAATGAAACCCATGCCTTCTCCAGATGCATGTTCTAACGCGCCTTTAGCAAGACCGTCGGCAATAAACTTGAAAAAAGCGATGCCTTCAGGTATTAAAGCAGGTTTGCCTGGTTCTATATCTATAAAAGCGTGTGTATCCCCTCTCTCAATTTCATCTAAACAATCTTCCACGAACGCGTTTAATCCCCCCCAGTCTCTGGCTTGGCTCATAAAATCAACATGGTCAAAGATGCCATTGTAATAACGAGAGTGCCCAATCACTTCGGACATATCAAAGCCAGTAGGCACCTCCAGATATCTTTTAACATCCCTTTCAGCTTTAGCATAATCCTCCTCAGGATTTTCATCTAGATAGGCGGCTATCAAAGTGGTGATAGCGTTCAACTCGTAAAAAGCCCAAGTCTCCTCTTCATTATAATCTTGCACTATTCTGACAACCGTTCCTGTAAAAGTTTCGTTCTTCAGCGTTCCTTCGGTAGCAACTATCTTAAATTCGTCAGGTATCGAACCGCCCCACTGTCCGATCCCCCACGGAACTTCAATCGTGAAAGAACCAGTTTTGTAGGTTCCATTTTCCTCGAAAATCTTGACATCATCCATATCATAAATGCTGATTTTTGCACCAATAATTGGTTCATCTAAATGCACAATTCCACTTACAGTGCTAAACGCTTTAGGTTGCATGTACCACCAAAATATGGAAACCGACAATATAGAAATAACGAGTAAAGCGATGATCAATACTGCTTGGATCTTTGTAATAGCAGATTTCTCATTATCCACATTACATCGCGTTATAGAGAATATTAAAAAAATAAAAATGTATCTAATCAGAGTAGCTTCCCTAATTTGTGAATAAACGTCTTTTAAAAATTAAAGAGAAATAATTTAATAATTATTTATAATAATAAAATTCACATTTGATTGTTGGTATAATAGGTAAACCGAATACTGGGAAATCTACCTTTTTTAATGCTGCAACTTTATCTCATGCACAAGTAGCAAGCTACCCATTCACAACTATAAAACCAAATGTAGGGATGGCATATCTTAGAGTAGATTGCGTATGTAAAGAATTGGGCGTTAAAGACACTCCACGTAACTCGATCTGTGTAAATGGCATTCGTCTTATTCCTATAAAATTGATAGATATTGCTGGATTGGTTCCCGATGCTTGGAAAGGAAGGGGTTTAGGAAACAAATTCTTGGACGATATTCGAAGAGCTGATGCTTTGATTCACGTCATAGATATTTCTGGGTCCACGGATGAGGAAGGTAGGCCCTGTGCTTTAAGTGATCATGATCCATTATTCGATATGGACTTTGTTGAGAGGGAATTTGACCTTTGGCTCCTACAGATAGTTAAAAGGGATTGGTCACGTATGTCTCGTACAGCAGAATCTGGAGTTCAGAAAATAAGTTCTATGCTAGCCGAGAGGTTAAGCGGGCTTTCAATAATGGAAGCGCAGATAGTTGAGTCAATAAACTCTCTTAAATTGAATTCTGAAAAGCCAACAAACTGGTCTGAAGAAGACTTATTCAATTTATGTCGTGCAATAAGGCAGATTTCAAAACCTTCGGTCATAGCTATGAACAAAGCAGACCTTGTAACTTCGGCTAAAAATATTGAGCGATCAAGAGCCACAGGGCGTTTAGTTATTCCTTGCGCAGCTGAAGCAGAACTATTGTTAAGAAGGGCAGCTAAAAAAGAGTTAATAGAATATATCCCAGGGAATAGTTCATTTCATATACTATACTTTGATAAGTTAACACCGGAACAAAGGAAAGCTTTTGACCTTGTAAATGATCGTGTCTTGAAGGTATGGGGTTCTACTGGGGTTCAACAAGTTATCAATGATGTATACTTTAACCTTATTAAGAGCATTGTTGTTTATCCTGTTGAAGATGAAAATAGATTTTCAGATAAAACTGGGCACATATTGCCAGATGCATATGTTATGAAAGTAGGCTCTAAAGTGAAGGACCTAGCATATAAAATACATACGGATTTGGGAGAGGGTTTTCTTTATGCTATGGATGCAAAAAGAAGAGTACGCCTTGGTGCTGATTACGTCTTAAAAGATAGAGATGTCATTAAAATTGTATCAACCACTAAGAGGCGTTAAGCTTAAAATAAATAATTAAAAATAGTATTTTTATTAAATAAAAACATAGGGGATATCTTTGAAAAGGCTGGAAGTTATAACATCTAAGGCTGAATCAAAGAAAGTTAAAGAAATATTCGAACAATGTGAAGTTTTGTACACTTCCGGAACCATAAAGATAGAGAATGAACAATGTACTGTCTATTCTGCTATTTTGCCTGATCAATTTATCGATAAAATAATCGACACGATTTCAAATAATGTCGACTTACGATTAAAACAGAATATGATAAGCGTCTATAATGTCGAGGCAACAGTTTCAACATATCTTGATCGATTGAAAGAAAAGGTAGCCAAGATAAGTCCCCCGCCTAACCCTTTAGAGAGGCTTGTAACAAGCACTGAGAGATATATTCGTCTAAGCTCAGACATCTTAATCATGGCTTGTTTTGCAACTCTAGTTGCTCTTGCTGGCCTTTTCTTAGATAATGTTGTAATAGTGATAGGTGCAATGTTATTGTCACCCTTACTTGGACCAATAAATTCCTTTGCAGTCAATGCTGTTCTAGGAAGGATTGAGAAGCTGATCAAGAGCCAATTTTCAATAATCATGCTCTTGATATCTATTATACTGTTATCTGCTTCGATTACTTTCATTACATCAAATTTTATTGAATTACCCTTGACTTCTCAAATCACAGTTCGTAGTACTGTCTCGCTGACCGATATTGGGATATCAGTTATACTGGGCTTGGCAGGAGGGCTGGCTTTATTCATCGCAATACCAGAGATACTTGTTGGAGTAGCTGTAGCTGTTGCGTTAGTTCCACCAGCCGCAGTTACTGGAATTGGATTGGCTTTAATGTACATAGACATCTTCTTTGGAGCATTGCTATTGACATTTGTCAACCTTATTGGACTTCAGTTGGGTTCGGTTTCGATACTCTGGATCAAGGGAGTTACACCAAGGAGATATTATAAGAAAGCTATAGCCAGAAAGCATACGACCTACTCACTTATCATTCTCACCTTATTACTACTGATTCTTAGTATAATTATTGTGATGATATAACAGTATGGCTTGGTAAAGTAGTGTCAGCTACTGCTAACCTGCGTAACTTGCTCAACCTTTGCCTCAGGTTTTCCGATAGATAGAAGCTTCATCTTTCTTATGCCTAAATGTCTCATATGCGTAATCTTTTTTGCTTCATTATATAAGTCAGATGCAATCTTACCATAGATGACTTCTTGAGCGAGTTGTTCGTAACTCATATTCGCAACTTTCTCGTTAAATATCTTATGAGCGATCTCCCTTATATCATGCTTTTTAGAAGAGTTAATCCTAGATCTTGTAAGAGCCATAATGTAGACTCTAACCTTAAACTCGTCGATGGTCTCGTAATCATTTATCAATTCCGCCATTGATGAACCACGCCTAATGAGGCTTCTTAGATAATCCCTAGAATATTCTTGACCCTTAAGTATTGTAGAAGCGCGATCATCTTCTACTTTCACAATTTGGAAGTACAATTTTATTGTGTATTGTTGAGGATCTTGTTTGACTAGGTCGAAAAGTGTAGTCTCAACAACCCCTCCTAAAGCCTTTTCAGGATCTGTAACGGGCAGATAGGCTATAGGTACGCTTCCAAAGATCCGTGGTGTTTCCACTTCTATCCACTGCTTGCCACGCCATTTATCCTTTACCCTTCTACCCTTTCTCGCTTTTGGCATTTTCTAGTGCTAGTTTGATTTAATTTAGAGGCATATAAATTTGCTTATCTGTAAGACATCTAAAACTTTTACTACTTGACCTTCTCTAACATTCTCGTGAAAGTCCATATTGATGTGTTAATAATTTCATTTAACCTGCGCTTTTCTCTATAATTTTCCACTGTTATCTTCTTGATTATGCCATTTTCATCTTCAATACCAAATCTTATCATATCTTTACTATCGATTTTACCTTGAGATATAATTTCTCTATCCTTACTCTTCATACCTTCTAGTATTCTATCAATGAAAAAGGATTCAAAAGGTGTAGTCGAAATTTCTAATCTTACATCATTTGAAGGGATTATCACTATCTTAGAGTCAGATATGTATGCATTCCCCATCAAATAATTATCTTTAGACCTTTTAAGCGGTCGAATCTCTTTGATTTCTGGTTCTGAAGGCTTTAACTTTTCAGCGATTATAGCAACTGGCTCTTCTTGATCTCTAGGTTTAAGAGCAAGATCTGAAGCCACTTTGAAGCTTGTCACGCGTAGTATGCTATCGATAATTACCAATATTTCCCTTAATTTATCAATTTCATCTTCTAACTTCGCTATCCTGTCTTCAACCCACAATCTGAGTTCTGCTGCTTTCTCGGCCTCTTCTTCAGTAAAGCGCATACTGATTATTTTGTATTGTATGAGTTTTTAAAAGTTTAAGATTGTGAACGAAAAATTGGACATATATTAAGAGAACCCCTTAAAGGTCTATTAAATACACAGCTGATAAATCAGAGATTTTTTTAAAGGACAGCCTGAATTTAAATAAATACTAAGTCCCTATAATTAAAATTAGAAAACGATATTAACTTACTGAGCTTTTTATATTCAAAGATATTTAAAAAAGAAATGGTTGGCAATCGTGTTCCCATTATTTGACGAGAACCCTACACGTACAAAGCCATATATTACATGGTCATTGATCTTGATCAATGTTTTAGTTTTCATATGGCAGATTTCTTCAGGTTCTTATGAAAGCATAATACTTGATTATGGAGAAATACCCATTTTTGTGATGACTGGGCAAAGGTTGTATACCCTCTTCTCATCGATGTTTCTTCATGCTGATATCTTCCACATAATTGGTAATATGCTCTACCTCTTCATCTTTGGAGATAATATCGAGGACAGATTTGGACATATAAAATACCTTTTCCTCTATCTTATCTTTGGAGTGATAGGGGGTCTTGCTCATTCTTATATTACCTTGATGTTTAATGGATTTGACATCTTCATTCCAGCCATAGGTGCATCTGGAGCAGTTTCAGGTGTATTAGGCGCATATATTGTATTATTCCCAAGGGCAAGAGTTATCAGCGTAGCCCTACTGTTCTATTT
>JAKLZG010000042.1 GCA_024256165.1 Candidatus Methylarchaceae archaeon HK02M2 | reverse complement strand
CGCATTGTTCTTTTGCTCCCATAAGTACGATCATCCTCGTTATCATGGCTCTAGTATTCGGCATTATTTGTTGGAAAATATTTGGGAAAAGTACCTACATAAGATCCGGCAGATAGTAAGCTTTGATAAATAACTAAAGGAGATGGAAAATGAGAGTTCTGGCTATCATGGGCACATCAAGAAAAATTCAAATATATTATAAGAATTAGTATCGGAATTGTCTTCTGAAAATTACCCCTTTATTTCCATCAAATTCTTATTCTTTAAAATAAAAGAATAAAAATGAGGCATCATACATACAGCTTAAGAGATTTTCGATTATTTGTGATCAAAATAAATCTTGGAGAGATTGATCTTGAAAGCTGGGATAAGACAACCCGTAGTTGTCGTATTAGGTCATGTGGATTCAGGCAAAACCTTGTTACTGGATAAAATAAGGGGAACCGCGGTTCAGGCAAGGGAAGCTGGAGGAATGACCCAGCACATCGGTGCTAGTTTCTTCCCAATGGATACGCTGAAGCATATTTGTGGTTCTCTTTTAGTAAAAGTAAAGAGGGAAGTAGAAGTTCCAGGTCTATTGGTCATCGATACACCCGGTCACGAGATATTCGCCACTTTAAGGGCAAGAGGGGGTTCAGCTGCAGATGTCTCCATACTGGTGATAGATGCCCTTCGCGGTTTTGAAAATCAAACGTACGAAAGTATGGAGATCTTGCAAAGCAGGAAAGTGCCATTCGTTATTGCGTTAAACAAGATCGATTTAATACCAGGTTGGAGAGCGGGTCCTTCATCATACCTAGCCGATTCCTTAAAGGTTCAAGATAAGTCCGTAATAGATAAGCTCGATGAGTCTATCTATAGAGTTGTCGGTACTTTATCAAAATTGGGCTTTAATTCAGAAGCTTTCTATCGTGTCAAGGACTTTACGCATGAGGTGGCCATAGTGCCGATCAGTGCGAAGACCGGAGAAGGTATCCCCGAGCTATTAACGGTTTTAATAGGTTTGACTCAACAATACTTGAAGATCAGACTAGCGATCAAATCTGAATTTGCAAGAGGAATCGCACTCGAAGTAAAAGAGGAAGTAGGTCTTGGACATACGGTTGATCTGATCCTTTTTGATGGAGAGATAAGGGTGGGAGACCTGATCATCCTATGCAAGAGAGACGGTGCCATAATATCAAAAGTGAAAGCAATTTTAATGCCAAAACCTTTAGATGAAATGAGAGATCCCAGAGACAGGTTCACTCCTGTCGATAAAGTCCTAGCTGCTGCTGGCGTAAAGATAGTCGCATCAGACCTTGAAGGTGTTCTGGCTGGCTCACCTATTCTAGAGCTTAAAGAAGCGTCGTTAGCTGAAGAGATGAAGAGGAAGGTCGAAAGTGAAGTGAGCAGCGTCTTCATCAGTACAGATAAGTTGGGTGTGATAGTCAAATCTGATACTCTTGGCTCTCTTGAAGCGATAGTCGATATGCTCAAGCGAAGGGAGGTACTGATAAGGATAGCAGACATAGGTCCCGTGACAAGAAGGGATGTAGTTGAAGCAACTACAGTGAAGAGTGTAGACCCTTATCATGGCGTTATCATCGCCTTTGGGGTAAAGTTGTTACCGGATGCCGAAGAGGAGGCTTTGTCGAAGCATATAAAGATCTTCACAGACCCTGTCGTCTATAACCTAATACAGAACTATTCAGACTGGGCTACTTCGGAAAGAGAAGCTGTTGAACAAAAAGAGTTCGTAGCAATAACTCCTCCGTGTAAGATACTAGTGTTAAAAGGGTTGGTCTTCAGGCGAAGCAATCCAGCTGTATTCGGTGTGGAAGTTTTATCTGGAAGGCTTACTCAGAAAGCGACCATGATGAACTTACAAGGAAAGACCCTGGGCACAATACAGCAGATACAAGATAAGGGCGAAAGCATCAGTGAGGCTCCTACGAACTCTCAAGTTGCAATCTCAATCGAGGGTCCGACATTTGGAAGGAACATAAATGACGAAGATATTCTTTACACCCTGCCGAATGGAGAAGAGGTAAAGCTATTATTAAGTAAGTTTAAGGATCGACTGACAGTCGAAGAGATTGAAACATTAAACGAAATTATCGAAGTGAAAAGAAAGGGTACGCCTCTCTGGGCTTATTAATTGGAAAGGGTAACTAAACCTATGCTTTTTTTACCTCTTATGTTATCAAACTAGATAGCAGATATTCCAAGTATTCCTAAATTATCTTAAAAGATTTATTAGTTCAATAAAAAAAGAGTGTCGGTAGTAGATATGCCTACTTTTAAGCTGATAGTTTCGGATCAAGAAACAGGTAAATCGAATGTGTATGAGCTCAAAGATCCTCAAGCTCGTGCCCTTGTAGGGCTCAAGATAGGCGATGAAATCGATGCCTCAGTCTTGGAGCTTGATGGGAAGGTAAAGATCACTGGAGGCAGTGATCGAGCTGGATTTCCAATGAGGAGCGATGTTCAGGGAGGTGTTAAAAAGTACGTTCTTTTAACCAAGGGAGTAGGCTTTAGACCGAAAAATAAGGGAGAAAGGCGCAGAAAGCTTGTTAGGGGAAACACGATAACTGAAGAGATTTATCAAGTAAATGGCATATTGATAAAGACAACAAAAAAGGAAAATGAAATTGGAAAAGATACCTAGACAATCGGAGATAAACATTGGAACAGCAGGGCATGTGGATCATGGAAAGACCACATTAGTAGAGGCTATAACAGGAATATGGGCCAGTTCTCACAGCGAAGAACTGAAACGTGGAATAACGATTAAAGTCGGTTATGCAGATGCTGCTTTCTACAGATGCCCTTCATGCCCTCCTCCCTTAAACTATTCAACATCCTCAAAATGCCCTAATTGTAGTAATAAAAGTGAATTATCAAGAGTAGTAAGTTTTGTCGATTGTCCAGGCCATGAATCCCTTATGACAAACATGCTCTCAGGCGCTGCAGTAATGGATGGTTCACTATTCGTAATAGCCGCCGATGAAGATGTCCCTCGACCCCAGACAAGAGAGCATCTATCAGCATTACAGATGCTGGGCTTAAGGCACTTGGTTATAGCTCAAAACAAGGTAGACCTTGTATCTGAAGAGGAAGCATTATCAAATTTTGAAAAAATAAAGTCGTATATATCTGAAACTCTTTCACAAGATGTCCCGATAATACCGGTCTCAACTCAGCAAAGGCTGAATATCGATGCAGTCATAGAAGCAATAGAAAAATACATCCCTACACCTGAGAGAGATCTCAATACATCTCCTTTGATGTATGTTTTAAGATCATTCGATATAAATAGACCAGGAATGTCTGTTGATGGTCTGAAGGGCGGGGTAATAGGTGGCTCACTACTCGAGGGCAAGATAGAGTTAAATGATGAGATAGAGCTAAGGCCTGGAGTTTTCAATAAACGTACCTCTAATTACGATCCGATCTCAAGCTCAGTAGTGAGTTTAGGGACGAGTTCTGGTCTGGTAGAGAATGTGAAGCCTGGTGGTCTTATTGCCGTTGGAACGAAATTAGACCCGTATATGACAAAAGGGGATGCTCTTGTGGGTCAAGTCTTGGGCAAACCCGATTTGCTCCCACCTATTCATGATAAAGTCACTCTGGATGTCTCTCTTTTTGAAGTTGCTGTTGGCGTTCTAGAATTGGTCAAAATTGAAAAGATCAAGATGAATGAGGCGATCAGGTTGAACATAGGCACAGCTGTCACCCTTGGGACCGTATCTTCAATTAGAGACGATATCATTGAGGTTAAATTGAAGAGACCTGTTTGCGCACCAAATAATAGTAGGACAGCAATAAGCCGAAGAATCGAGGATAGATGGCGTTTAATTGGGTCGGGAGTAATCAAGTAGTTAATATGGCAAAAGTATTACTAGATGCGAGTTTTATTCTGTTATTGGCCAGTAAGCCTTTGACCTCTATTAGAGAAATGGAAGATGCTCTCGGAAAGGCTGAATTATTTCTTCTTAAAGACACGATCAAAGAGCTTGAAGCGATAAGTAAGGGATCGTCGATCAAGAGGTCAAAATTTGCCAAATTAGCATTAAACTTTGCAAGAAAACTTGAGCACATTGATTATACTAGTGAAGGCACTGTCGACGATAGGATACTTGAGTGCGCTTTGGAGAAAAAGTTGATCGTGGCTACTATGGATGCTGAACTCAGAAGGAAGTTAAGAGCCATTGGTCTGCCTGTCATAACCCTTAAGAGAGATAGGATAATGATTGAGGGCGCTGTATTTTAGGTTGTTCATTATAAAATCAATCAAAAAGGCAAAACCAATAAATCCCAATAGCATAAATTAAGCTTGTATAGATTGATTGTCAAGTGTACTGAAGAAGGCTTGATCAAAGCTTCAGAGCTCGTAAAAAAGGGCAAACTTGTCGTCTATCCAACGGATACGGTGTATGGTTTAGGATGTGATCCGTACGATTCAAATGCAATTAGGAGGGTCTTCGAACTGAAATCAAGGGAATGTAAACCTCTCCCCATTCTATGCTCCAACATGGAAACAGTAGAGAAGCTCGTCTTCCTTGACAAAGGTAAGCTAGAATTAATTTCAAATTTCTGGCCGGGACCTTTGACAATAATTGCTAAAAAGAGGGATGAGACTTTACCTCAGATTCTCACATGTAGTAGTGATAAACTCGGAGTTAGAATACCGGATCATTCAGGTGCAAAGAGACTAATAGAGCTTTGTGGTGGAAGTTTAGTGGGCACAAGTGCCAACAAGTCTGGATCAAAATCTCCAAGAACACCTGCTGAAGTTCTGAAGGAATTAAAAGGAGGCTTTGATGTAATGGTTGATGGAGGACCAACACTTCTTGGAAAAGAGTCGACCGTGGTAGATTTCACAGGCAGAAATCCAAAAGTGATAAGGGAAGGGAGCATAAATAAGGCAGAAATCTTGAAGTTTGTAAATGTGTAATATATTTGTTCAAATTAGATTTTTCTATATGAGATTGTATAAGTAAGAGGTTCAAACAATTTTAACTTAAGTCTACACTTAACCTTAATTAAGTAATAACTGAAAAGTGAATGGAATTTACATTCTATACCTTAAAAAGTCAAACTTTTATCAATTTCTAGAATAAAAATAGGCAAGTAGGTAAATAAAAAAATACTATAGTACCATAATATTTCCTTTTCCAAAAGACCATTCTTCACTCTTCGACATCAAAGTACATTATCTTGATAGGTTTAACAACTGTTTCGAAATCAGACTTAAAACGATCATGAAATTCTTTGTCGGTTAGGACGAGCATCTTTTCCCTAGCTTCTACCTTATCGAGAAAGTAACAGTCAGCTAAAACCCTCTTAGCCCTTGTAGTTCTGTAAGCTTTTTCGTTAGTTATACTTACAGATTTTATCTCACCTACTATCGTCTTATCCTCACTTACTATATCAAATCTATAAGGCATTTTCCCGATTAGAAGCGTTCTTCTTTTTACATCCGATGGAAAAATTTTACCATAACGTTTGGCTAGAATATCTCTAATACGTTTCTCTATGATCGTAGTCATTTTAGGCATAATTCTTATCTCTTGATCTTCTACTCTATTACATTTTTCGTTAATGATATTTAATAAAGGAAAAGCAAAATCAAAGATTTAATCCTATTCTAATACATTCTAAAAGAAATTTGGAATATCGTAGTTTTTTTATTTAAGTTTTATAATAAAATGTCGACTTAACGTAAATTAAAATAATCACTTTCAGAAACTTTAAATTACCTCATATAATAATGCTAAATGTCCCATTGTCCTGATAAGGATCATGGACAGATGCGGTCGTCGTCTAGTCTGGTCTAGGACATCAAACCTAGTAGGTATGGAAGCCTGCCACGCTGGCAACCCGGGTTCGAATCCCGGCGACCGCATATTAGTAACGAAATGAACAGTTAAATTAGATTTTCACATCAAGCTTAAATAATCAACATACATTTCAACAAGATATGTCAGAAATAATCATCACAATTATTTCGCCCTTGGCCTCTATTTATGCATCTTCAGATCATTGTAAAACTTGTTATGCGCTAAAAGAAGAAAGTAGGTTTAGAGAATCGAAGGTATCATCAATGGCAAGTCTTAGATCATATGTAACTGTAAATTCATTATCAGAAAAAGAGTTCAAGGAAGTTTTAGGAAAGCTCAATGAAGCATCAGAGATTTGCTGCAATACAGAAAGACCGAATGATGAATGTTATAAAAAGAATCAAGAAGTTATAACTGATACATTAAATTTATTCTTAAAGAGACTTGAAAGTCCGGAAACTAAAAGGAAGTTAGGATTATAGTCCTAGTTACATACAATTAATGCACGTACTATGACGATGTAGAGCGGTGCAAAGACCTTAATCTAGGAGACTACACTCCAGCCATTAATTAGATTGAATCTTATTTTTAAATTTCGGATATGATTTCACTATTAGATATAAATTTCTATACCATTTTTCTTATTATCACAGACTACTAGCATCTTAAAGATGTTGAAAGGAAATGCCACAATTTGCAGATAGATGGAAGAAATCATCATCTCCAACGATTGGTCAAAGAATCAAGGGAACCATAAGGCCAGCAGGACCTCTGAAGCCAAGGCTAGACGCAGCTGTAAGGCAGATCAAAGTCCAGATCTCCAAGCTCGATTCCATTACTACAAAATTAGAGAATAAAGATAATTCCATATTCAAGACGATAGTTATGGCTATTCAAAAACATGATATGCCACATGCATCGATGTTTGCAAATGAACTCGCAGAAATAAGAAAGATGAACAGGATGGCTACACAGGCTAAAATCGCCCTCGAGCAGATAGTATTACGTCTGAACACTGTACAGGAGCTCGGTGATGTAGTCGTAACACTTACTCCTGCAATGGCCGTCATAAGAAATGTGAAGTCAGGCCTTAGTAATGTAATTCCAGAAGCTGATCATGAAATGGGGGAGATCAATAATCTGCTAAGCAGCATCCTTGTAGAAGCAGGACAAGTAGAAGATCGCACACTAAACTTCGATACAGCTAATGAAGATGCCGAAAGAATAATATCAGAAGCTTCAATTGTAGCAGAGCAGAGGATGAGAGATAAGTTCCCAGAGTTGCCTATAGAAGATAGGCTCCCCACTGCTGAAGGTATAGAATGAATCGGTGATGATGAATGAGTATGACAGCCATAATCCCTACAAATTTCAGAAACTTGACACTTCTGTAAGCGGCTAGGGACGGTTGTCTTTCCCTTTTTCTTTTTATAACCTTTCTGTATTCTCTTCTATCAAAAAGTCATAGAAACAATGAAATAATCTATATTTATTTGAATCGAAAATAACAATCGAATATTTGGAAAATCCAGATTGTGTTTGATTTGTTCTGGTTCTTTAAATTTTTCCTGATTCATTTAATTTATTAATCCGATGAATCTTTAGTTTCTTGATATTAAAAATATGACTAAAATAACCAACCATAGATATTCTGATAATGCCTAGGCGTTCGCTAATTAATAAGGCAGGTAATCAATTTGAATTTGCATAAATTCAAGATAACGATCATTCCTACAAGTGAAGTATCGCAGATCGATCTAAACTTCGCCCTCTCTGTATATAAAAGATTCAAAGAATACGCATATTTCGAGCTGCCAGAAAGAGTTCTGAACCTAAATGAGTTTCCTTCCCGAAATACTGCTTTTGGAAAGCAATATCTAGCTGATGCCCTCATTCAAGCTGGTCTTCAAATTCAAGTAGGAGTAAGTGATATCGTTGTTTTACTGACATCAACGGACATCTATACGGGTGGAACGAATTATATTTTTGGCTTAGCCACACTTGGATCAGCATTGATATCGTCTGCTCGAATATACCCCAGCTTTTGGAAGGGTGTGCAAGAAATCATCCGTTATTCTAGTGAAGGAAGGTCTTTCTTCGAAAAGCAGTATGCAAAGGTTCTAATTCATGAGCTGGGTCATGCCTTAGGCTTACCCCATTGTAATAGGTGGGACTGCGTGATGCACTATTCCAACTCTCCCACCGAGCTATATAAGAAAGGTGAAGAGTATTGCCAGTATTGCTGGAAGAAGTTCCTCTCAGCCCTTTTATGTTAATATAGTAGCCAAATTATCGGAATTTATCAAAAATGGACTACCCTAAGAAATGTCCTGTCTGTGGAAGCTCAAAGATCTCTTCAGGAATAAACGGCTTCAAGTGTATTCGTTGTGGATATATCAATAAATTAGATTGACCCGACAAATGATTGGAGATATGCGTAATTAAAAATTAATGTTAATCTTGCTACTATCTAGCAATTAACTTTGATTTTACTTTTTAGCCCTATTCTTTAGGGTTTTATACCGATTTCTGATGGTAACCTCTGTAACACCGGCAGCATCCGCAATTTCCTTCTGAGTTACATTTACGTCGTCAAGAAGACAGGACACATATAATGCTGCACCTGCTTGCCCCATGGGACCTTTTCCAGCTGACATACCTGTTGTCTTTGCATCCTCGAGTATTCCCATGGCTTTTCTAGCAGTCTTCTCGGGGATTCCAGCTTTGCTGGCTATTCTTGTAACGCATTTCCTTGAATCGGTTACAGGCATTTTAAAGTTTAATTCTCTATGAAGGAGTCGATAACTTCTAGCAACGTCCTTTTTCACGACTCCACTCGCTTTTGCTACATCCTTAAGGGTTCTAGGCGTATGGGTCTCTCTACATGCAGCGTAAAGTGAGGCAGCTATTAGGGCTGAGATGGAACGCCCTTTTATCAGATTTTTCTTCAAGGCTTTTCTGTAGATGTAGGCTGCTTCCTCAACGACATTGTGACCTACTCCCAGTTTATCAGCCGATCCATTAAGTATAAAGAAAGCTTTCTCAAGATTGCTATACATAGGTACTTGCATCTGACTCCTCCTATCCCACATCTGCATTCTCTTGACCCTTGCTCTTTCTTGAGGTGTAAATCGTCTACCAGAAGCGTCTACTTTTCCATAACCTAATTTTGTAGCAAGGCCTTTATCATGAATTGCCAAAGATGAAGGCATGCCGACCCTAGCTTTTGCATCCCTATCTTCTTTCGTGAAAGCCCTCCATTCTGGGCTAGGATCAATTTCACTTTCTTTAATTATATAACCACAATTACTGCAGAGTAGCTCTCCACGTATATTATCCTCTAGGATAGAACGCCTCCCACACAGGGGGCAGTATCTAAGGCGCTCATCTAAGTTAGAGAAACTTTGTTTGGGGATCATCTTTAATCAGAACACTAGATTTCATTCTCACAATATTACTTTTTAAAAAGTGATAGCTTAACGCATTGGGGTTCATCTATATAAATTTTATTACATTCGTTTAAAAGAGCATAATGTCCCATCAGAAACGTAAGATTTCGCTTTCATAATACATTAATATGCTATACTATACTATATATTACAATAAATCTTCCCTAACTTCAAAATAATGTTCTTTGTGGTACTTTTATCGTGGCCAAATCTTCTTTTGGAAGAAGCTTCGTCATCGCTTCAGCAGATCTAACTGCTCTTCCTTGATAGTGGTTATTGAACATAATATAGAGGTCTTTAGCTTCTCCTTTCAGTTTCATTATACTTGGAACCCATTCTTTGAGTTCATCAATCGAGTATTCATAGTTATATCTTTCATGAGGTTCTGGAGGATGCCACCATGTTTTTGCATCTACTCTTCCGTGAAACCTAACGTATGCAATCTCGTCGGATGTTGTTGTTGAACTCGGTCTGGGCAAGCCTGGTAGCTTTGGAAGATCTACGTTGACAAAACCTATCCCTCTATCTCTTAAATGGTTAACTACTTTCTCATTCTGCCAACTGATATGCCTAAATTCTACACAGGATGGAGCTTCAAGGCTCATAGTAACTTCCGAAACGTAATCAAGATTTTCTGTGGAATATTTAAAAGAGTAAGGGAACTGTGCGAGTATGCATGCGAGCATGCCTTTTCGAAAGAGGGGATCAATGCTCTTCTTGTAGGGCTCTAGAGTCTCTTCAAACTTTTCTCTTTCATGTGTAAAGGTGCTGGGTGTCTTAACTGTGAACTTGAATTCACGTGGAACCTTTTTCATCAAGGCTAGGAACATCTTAGGATGTGGGATCCTATAGTATGTTGAATCGATTTCAACTACACTGAAGAAACGTGAGTAGTATCTTAGGAAATCCTTCTGTTTCAAAGATTTGGGATAAAACTCTCCTTTCCAGTCAGCAAAGCTATAGCCTGAAGTCCCTATCCAGATCAATATCTACCACTATAAAGATTACTAAGCTTAAAAGCCTATAGATCAAGGAATAAATTAACTCAAGGACAGTGATATTGAGCATTCTTTACACAAATAGAAATTTAAATAAATATCCTCAAGAATGGGTCTTTCATGTCTAAAGAAAATGAAATATTGGAGGAGTTAAGGCGGATAAGAGAGCTACTCGAACCCAAGCCTGCACCACCGCCTCCTAAAGGTCTTTGGGCAGAGTTCTTAGATTTCATGACTAAATATAAGGTCATGGGTCTAGCTGTTGCTTTCATCATGGGCATATATCTTGGTGTATTAGTCAAAGCACTCGTTGACGACCTCATCATGCCAATAATACAGCTAGGGATGCCCTCTGGATTAGTGTGGGAAGAAATGATGGTTGGTCCCTTTAGAATCGGTCATTTTATCGGCGCTTTGATAACTTTCATAATCATAGCTTTTGTGATCTTCCTTCTGGTGAAGGTCACTAAAAAATGGGGCATTAAATAACATAAAGTTCATGAGCAAGAGATAAACCCACTTCCATTTTTTCTCTTATCTCAAGGTCTGGGATCGCATAGAGTCAACGTAATGGCTTCTTCCTTTTCCTAAGAATGATAAACATAATGATCACTGCAGTAAAAATAACACATAATGTAATGATAACTGGTATACTAAAGTATATCTTAGCTTGAGAAGGTATCAATGATGCTTGGGCTACATCTCCTGATATAGTAGTATTTTGCCCCATATGTGTTATACTAGCTGTGTAGGTCCCTTTTGCGACTTGGCTTATTGATACACTTCCATCTCTATCCGATTGCTTCATAATCGTAGTCCCATTAGGTAATATGATAGATATCTTTGTTTCTGAGATAGGCAAGCCAAAAAGATCTGTCACTATAATCTTGAAATCGTAAACTGCGCAGTTTATCATCCATACTTTTGAAGAATTTATGTTGAGAGAAAAGTTGTTTTCTGGCTTGACATCAACCCCTTCCCATAAAATCTTCTCCACAGTCCAGATACCAAAATTCAACCAAAGATCTGAGTAATCATAAAAAGTGAGATCTTCTTCGTTAGGGCCCATAATCCTAAAAGATTTTGGAACAATCGTTCTATCTTTATCGTCTTTGAATATATATGAGTTCAGAAATTGCTCATAATAAATTAAATTCACTTCTGCAGGACTGCCTATCGTTATCGATGTGTTATTGTAACTATACCATCTGTGGTTCGATGAAGATCCTGATGAAGGATTACTGTAATTTGCAGTAGAGTTTGCATCACACCAAACAGTAGCAGGAGAATTATCCCAAATTTCAGTATTAATCGATTCTTCATTAGTAAGGTAAGATACTGTCACGTAATTTGTTGAATTACTTAGAGATGGGCCTATAGTCATAACATTGAATTCAACACTATACTGAACATTGAAGTTAGCAACGATCGTTGTATTCAATAACCCCACGGTTATCGAATGTTCTCTTGCACCACCATCATCCCAACTTGAATAAACATATCTTATATCTTCACCTTCACTCTGTGGCGATGGAGCCTCGATAATATGTACAGAATCACGATACCAGTTGAAGGAGTTTGGAGAAGTATAAAATTCTCCATCAACTTTTATTTCAAGCCCTTCTGGCTCTGTAGTTATCTTATATGTTGATATTATATTACCATATATGTAACGAATTCCAGCTATATCTCCTGCGTTGAGGGATCTTTTTTTCGTTTCGCCTGGGTACGTATAACCGTACATCGTCTCTTCTTTGTATTGTAGATTATAAAGATCGTTTAAATGTAAAGTGTGTCCAGCTTCGTGAGTGCCTATATTTTGAACATCGTACTTGTCACTTTCTCCTGTCGTCGACCATATCTCATCATCATCAAAGACCAGATCGAATTCGGAGATCAGTTTAGTGCTCGTATCATACCAAATCGTACATATCGCTATAGCTCCACCAGGACCGTCAATAGAACCCCAAGATACCACATTATAGTCATCATTAACTGCTCCTTCTCGATCTATTGTCCCAATGTATGTGTAATCCATGAAAGAACCAGGATCGTCTTCCCATTTCTGAAACGATGATTGAACTGCTATGAACTCATTATTAGTATCCAGTGTACCAGATTCGTTGATATAATATTCCACGGGTAAATCTTTCGAATGCCAATGGATTCCCGAGTAGCTATACCCCGATGAGGCCTCGCTATCAAGTGAACTTTTACCTAGGATAGTAAACTCATTTTCTCCTATTCTCTTTAAAAATAACTTTACCTTTTCACCTTCTATTAAACTTGGTACGTTCGAGACAAATAGACCGATCTCTCCAATTTCACCTCCGAGTTTTTTTATCGTTATCTCCTGATTTTCAATGGATTCTTTTAGGCAATCTAATATCGATATAGTAATGTAAGTGTAGATCAAAGTTTCATCTTCATTCCATCGTGATTCGATAGCTTTCACATCCCCGATTATTATATGACTGGCTTTTTCTGTCAGTACTTGATCAAAGTTTATTTGAGGGTCTGATAAATTCACTTGGGATAAAAAAGAACAATTCTTATCTATGTTCAACGATCTTCCTTTTGTAAGTAAATTACTTGGTTTCATTGGCATAATTCCTATAATTATGAGAAGTGTACAAAGCATCAAGATGCACAAATAATAGGCTACTTTCGTGATATGAAAGAATCGCATTAATCCTGTATTCATAATCTCATCTCTTAAGATCCTATGAGGCAAATATTATTCTTAAGTTCGTACTAAATATACTGTATAGGACCGGAGTGTAAACTAATTAGTTAATTGCTTACTTTTAACTATAAACTCCTGGAGGTTCAGTCGCTCCTGGTTTGGCTTGCTTATGAAGAGTTATCAGCTTATCCTCTATCTTCTCAGCCTCTTGATAAAGAGAAGCTATATCAATCTCAATTTCTGGAATTAACTTATCTATCACTTCAACAGCTTTTACAGCTGCTTGTACATCAGGCATTTTTGGATGGACAGGAACCATGAGGCTAATTACGTCAAAATTACTCCATCTACCCTCATTAAGGAGAAGACCCGATATACCAGGTATCGCCCCAAATTCTAATTGCTTTATTTCTTTTAAGGTAAGCCTCTCTCTCGCTCTATCTGTACTCCCCACACAAGTCACAACAGGCTTTTCTTTGTTTACTGGAAAGGTCTCTATCGACCATTCTACAGGTGAGATTATGAGCGAGCAATTCTGTTCTTTCGTCCAATTGAATAACACATTTGCAAGAGGTCTGTAAAGTTTTGGCAAAATCCTGAATTCTGATAAAAAGACTGCTATCTTGAATTTTTCACTAGCATAGATTCTCGCGGGGAACTTGGGTTTATAAGCATATACCATGGATAAAGCTGGGAAGTGAGGGGATTCTAACGCTGCAATCTGGTCAAGATTGAGTGATGCTACAAGATAATTGGCAGCGATTGTATTTACTAAACCGATGCTGGGTAAACCATCTATTACAGTAGCATCACTCAAATTCAATTTTTTAAATTCCCTGATTTCTATCTCATCCAACAAATCTAAATTACCAAGTAGTGAGTATATATCGTTAACTAATCATTCGCAATTCTCAATGATCTATAAAGCTACACTTCTTGGACTAATCTCTTTACAATGTAGGTAATTCTAGTCTTTCAGTGTAAAATCTGTAAAAGGTCATACAATTTAATCATAAGAGTATAATATATTATATATGATCGCAATAGATATTATTTTTCAACCTTCTCGCTATATATCATATTGATTGTTGTCTTCCCTTTGCACTTGGTACATTCTCCTCCCTCTTTGAATACATAATCACCAGACTGGAAAGCTCTCTTAGTTTTCAAATCACAGGATGGACACTCTTCGATCGTATAGACAATAAACCTTGGGCTTTTTTTCAGACCTATAATACTCAAATTATTTCACTTTACTTATAATTACACTTTTAATGAAATTATTGTGAAATGCCAACCGAATTGCCAACCCCTACTACCGCTACTTTATCGCCTTCTTTGGTCTTTTCTTCTATTGTTCTTTTTATTATTTCAATGACTTTTTCTGTTGTTTCAGCTATTTCCTTTTTCATTACAGATATGGCGTCTATAATAGATTGTTTAATTACAATGGCATAAAGCGGGATTTTGAACTTTGAAGCTACCTCTTCTATCTTGAACCTCTCGACACCGATTCCACCTATTGCTGCACCGACTCCTTCCGCTATCTCACCTGTCTTTTCTCCTTCTAACTTTAGGGCTGCATCGATCATAATTATTGCATCTATCTTTACACCCATCTCATTGATCATTCGGGCTATAGCATCGCCTGGTTGTCCTACGTTTCCTCCAGGACCTTGGGCTTTGATAAGGTAAAGTTGGCGACCTTGGTAATCTGATTCACTCATAATTGTCTCTTTAGCAATCGTCTTCTTCTCCTTTTCAATCATCATCTTTCCTACAGCCATAGCTCCTATTCCATCTCCTATAGGTTGAGATTCTTTGAAAGCGTTTATTGCTTTCATAAGAGCATTCGACTCTTCGAGGATCGTAGGCAAGATCATCTGTAGCTGTACGACCCATATATAGCTCATGGTCTTCTTTCCTAGAAGGTAGAAGTGCCTAACTGCTTTGTAGAAATAGTTCAAAGCCGAAGCCACTTCGATAACATTCGCTATATTACTGGTTTGAACGTCTGAAGCGGTAGAGACAAGCTGCTTGATCTCTGCCTTCATCCTATCATCTTTCACATTTATTATATGTTCTAATTTATTTACAATTCCAGCAGGATCTAAACTTATTGGTTGGATGGTGAAGTATTCTAAGAATTGGTCGATTTTCCCACTTAAATTCTCCTTGGATTCGGATATTGTCGTTACATATTCTATCGCCTCTTTTCTAGACTTATCCTTCATCAGCTTTAGTTTATTGAGAGATCGAGATATTTCACCTAATGTTATCCACATCTGTATGCGTTGTCCATAAAGCATGATTATAATGAAAGGGATCCAGAATATCAAGAGCCCTAAGAAGGATGAATCACCTAATCCAGGAATTTGTTGCAATTCAATCAATGTCATTATGACTAAATTATGTAGAAATTCGTCCCTTTTTAGCTTTTTTGCTTAAAAGGAGTGGCGTGAAATATTTGTCTACAAATTCAGTACTCTATTAAGGCTTAAAGAGTTCAGTAAAAATGAATAAAAGTCAGTATCGTTAGAAAAATATGATTATAAAAAATGATTCTAGATGAGATAGCCACAGGAATGTTCTTAGGAATTATTTATGGAGGTATGTCCTCACTAGTGGTCATGCTCATCTCCATTGCTTATAGATACTTTACAGAAGAAAGGTTTTCATCGATAATGGGTATAATCATAGGGTTAGGAGTAGTTGGAATAAGTGGTGGTCTTCTAGCTATACTTGAACAACCTACAGTGGGTGGAGGAGTTCAGATATTGGTAGCAAGTTTTATCATCGCTATTGGAGTGACGTACGGAGATAAAATGGCGGTTCAGATTAAAAAATACAATATCTCCATTACCAAGATGTTGGTCAGGGGGAGAAAGAGTAGTAATGTCATAGTAAAGATGCCCAGCGAGAAGCTGATAAGGAACATACCTGGAAAGCCCCGTGTGATGGACAGCCTGAAGAAGGAGTTATCAGGTAAGGAATTAATATTTCCCTCCGATCTACCAGTAGAAGAACTTGCCAAGAGGGTAAGACGGCAATTGATAACTGATTGGGGGCTGGGTGATGTAGAAGTAGAGTTAAACGAAGAAGGTGAGGTGACCTATCTTGCAGTGGGTTATCGGGTGCAGAGCATCAGCGAGACTATCGGTGTCGGCTATGTGGCTTTACCCATAGAATATAATGTTGCTCCTTCAGGACTAGCGCCTAGAGATATAGTAAGAATCCATTTGGAAGATGGTACGTATATCAATCGTTCAGAAGTAAAAGGAATTGACAGAGAGAGTAGAACCATCACCATCATGGTTGATGAAAGTCTTTTAGAAAAATTTGAGGGTAAGAAAGCAAAGCAGATTATCGCTTTACCAACTTCTAGGCCGGTACTTCTGGTCAAAGATATAATGACTGCTACAGTAAAAACTACATCTCCTGATGCAGATGTTCAGAGCGCTGTACAATTGATGAAAAAATTCAAAATTGGATCAGTAGTAGTCGTTGAAGAGGAAAAACCAATAGGGATTATAACCGATAGGGATATTCTTGAGAGAGTTCTGGAACCAGGTTTAAATGCCAAAACGACAAAGATTGAAGAAATAATGTCTTCGCCTCCAATTTCCATCGGACAAAGTGAAACTCTAGATAAAGCGGTTGAGCTGATGAAGAGCAATAAAATTAAAAAATTGTTAGTAATGGACAATGAAGAAATGGTGGGCATAGTCACGGCAAGGGATTTTATGAGGACGGGCAGAATAGTTCAATGAAACTTTCGATTCATTATCATTTCTGCTAATTCATAAGGTTATGTAGACTCATGGTTTTCTACTTTATGTTGTGTCTGTTTCAAGGCTAAATAATCATTCTTAACGTTACAATCTGATTAAGCCCTTTTCGGTACAAGAATTATTAATGATCATTCAGAAATACTTTTGAAGATACGCTTCCTCAATCTGAAATCTTTGAAATCATTCCTAAGGAAGATTATTATGTAGATCCCCATTTCTCAATTGTGTTATGGAAGTACTTAACTTCATAGTCACCATTATTCTTGTAACGGCCTCGGGAGCTTTGGCCCCAGGTCCTTTATTTTTTGCTACTGTCTCCCATGGTGCGGAATCGGGAGCTAAGAGCGGCCTATTGTTCTCAGTGTCTCACACTCTAGTTGAGTTTACTCTGGTGATTCTTTTAGCTTTAGGACTTTTAACAATTGCCAGCGAGCAGACAGTTAAGTTGATTATTGGAGTTTTAGGAGGCATAGTTCTGATCGCATTTGGCACAGTACAAATCCGAGACTCACTTACCTCAAAATTTAAGGAAAATAAACCAAGTAGAGCTAATTATCGCAATCTTCTTCTAATTGGCTTGGCGTTTACTAGTTTGAATCCTTTCTTTATTATTTGGTGGCTGACTGTCGGGGCACAGCTTATCATCATTTCCCTCGAATTCGCATCTTTTGCTGGTGTTGTCTTTATGTATCTTTGTCATGTGTGGATGGACTACGTATGGCTTATTGCCGTTGCCCATTTCGCAAAGATGGGGACCGATGTGGTAGGATTTAAATGGTATAAGATAATTTTAGCTTTATTCGGAGGAGTCCTAATATATTTTGGACTCAATTTTATCATCAGCTCCATTGGCTGATATGTTAATTGATAGAAGTTCTACCGGAAAACTTCTATCGAGTTTTAAAAAGAGGGGGTATAAAAATAAATAATCTTATCTTATTCTGTTTCCTGGCATCTGTGTTTGCTTGTTTTCTCATAATATCTGAAGTGCTCAAGCCATTTTGGACTTCTAGGTGATTCTTGAATAAACTTCAAAAATTTTATCAGTTTCTCTATTGTCTCATGATGTATGATGTGCTCTATTTCGCAAGCATCCACATCAGCTATGGTTTCATCTACCCCCAAGATCTCTAAGAATTTTCTTATCGTTTCGTGACGCTGTTCTAGTTTTTTAGCGTAAACTTTACCTTTTTGAGTTAAGGTGACCCCTCGATATCGCTTATAATTAACAAGTTTATGTTTTTGTAATTTTTGGAGCATTTCAGTGACGCTTGGAGGTTTTACTTTTAGCACTGTTGCAATATCTACTACATTTGTATAACCCTTATCCTTAGTAAGTTCATAGATTCTTTCAAGATAAGTCTCTTCAGCCTTACTTGGCTCTTCCATCATTACCAAACTAATATCATTCCTTTAATAAATAACCTAGTTTTTCAAGTAATTTTTTCCTTTTTCGGTAATATTGTAAATTTTACCATCGGATGGTTTTTTCATACATTCTTTATTTATCGAACATCTCATACACTCTGACATTTCTTCACTGCTATCTATCCTTTTCAGGTAGCCTTTCGATGAAAGTAGAGTAAGAACATCTTCCAAAGTAGATTCTTGAATCCCGATACTGTTTGAAATCTCTCTCTTACTTAAATGACCTTTTTCGTAGATTATTTTCAAAATCTCTTTAATCAATATTAATTACTCTCTCCATTCTTTTTTAGTTAGAGCTAAATACGCTCCTGGTATTGCAAAAAGGAAGAGCCATATTCCAGGCCTTAGATCATCTGACCAAGCCCACTGCAACCAGTCTTCAAACTGGAACATATATCCTACTCCATTAGCCAGCATTATAACCGTGAATACTCCAAAGAATATTGTTGCGAGAAGGCTACCTACAAGGAGGAAGGACAACCCTTCTCGATCGCCCCTTGCCTGTTCTCTTACTCCGTTAAGGTAGACTACTCCAATGATTATCAACATGATTCCTCCTAAAACATCTGGTGGAACAAGGTTTATTCCCGCGAATTCTATAGGTGAGATCAGGGGAGCGCCTGTTCCTACAAAATCTCCCCATCCTATCAATATTTCTAGGATGCCAAAGATGGTGTACATTAATCCGATGAATAAGGAGTAAGCTCCTATAGCTGTTCCAACCCTTTTATTAAATCCCATTCTTTTTCTTTCACTACCTCTATGAGTATCCTAAAGCAATCCCTAATGCAGTGATAACTAGTCCAACTGTATAAGCCAAGGTGAGTGACATGAGTACTTGAAAGATAGTCCATTTCCAAGATCCTGTTTCCTTTTTCATTGTTCCAACAGATGCAAGGCAAGGTAGATACAATAGGGTGAAAGCCATCAAAGTGAAACCGATAAGAGGGGTGTAATCCGCAACTAGAGCCCCTGCAATTGCTACTTCACCTTCTACTGCATAGATTACTCCAAGTGACTCTACAACGATCTCCTTGGCCATAATACCAAAAATTAAAGATGAGACGATTTTCCAGTCAAACCCCAAGGGTCTGAAAATTGGTTCTAAAGCATGACCTATTTGTCCTGTGTAAGAAAGTTCAATAGATTCTTGGGCTACACCCCACGGAAAACTTGATAGAAACCATAGTATGATCGCGCCCACCAAGAGGTATGTACCAGCCTTCTTAAGAAAGTGAACGCCTCTTTCCCACATGTGGATTACAGAACCATGGAATGTAGGCATTTTGTATAAAGGAAGTTCCATGATAAAAGGAGCGGGTTCTCCTCTCAATAATGTCTTTCTTAAAAGTAGTGCCAATGTTATGGCTATAAGGATGCCCAAAAAATACATTGACCATATAGCTGTCGACGCCATTGAGCCGAAAAAAGCTCCTGCTATGAGGATATAAATAGGGAGTCTTGCAGCACAAGACATGAATGGATTGATCAATAGTGTGATGAGTCTATCTTTTTCTCCTTCAATACTTCTTGTTGCCATCATGGCGGGTACATTGCACCCAAAACCTAGTAGCATAGGTATGAAAGACCTCCCATGAAGTCCCAACTTAAACATGATCCTATCCATTATGAAGGCTGCTCTAGTTAGATAGCCACTGTCTTCCAATATAGCTATTGCAAAGAATAGGAAGAATATGAGAGGTATGAACGTCAATATGAAACCTAATCCACCAAAGATGCCATCACCTACAAGGGAGGCAAGAAATTTGTTAGGGATAGCCAATGATGCTTTGGCAAGTAAGCTAAAAAAATAGCTGATTATCTCCATAAACGGTGCGGAAGCATCGAAAGTGAACCGGAACATGACCCAAGCCAAGGCTAGGAATACTGGTATGCCCAAAACCTTATGAAGGAAAACTTTGTCCAGCATATCAGATAGGGTCCACTTTTTGGATCCTCTGACCAAGGTAGTCTTAAGCATAGTGCGTATAAGATCGTACCTCTTATCTGCTAACATGAGTTCAGGGTCATCCCCAAGGATTTCTCTTGCTCTCAATATATCATCTCCATAAGTTCATGGTAGTATCTGCTATTCTTGATCTTTTCAAGAACGTCTTCATCCTTCTCTAAGAGCTTGATTGCCAACCACCTAAGTGGATATTTCTGTGCCAAGGGCTTATCCTTCTTTATGATCTCTATGATAGAGTGTATCAAATCTTCGATCTTATCCCCATAAGTTATCTTGGTCTTTACCAAATCTTTTCTTTCCACAGCTTTGATGATTTCATCCTTGAGTTCTTCCATACCTTCCTTTGTAGTCGCTACTGTTGGAACAATCGTCACGCCGAGTTGTTCTGAAAGTTTCTTTACATCGATCGTGTAACCTTTATCTTTAGCAATATCCACCATGTTCAAAGCGACAACTAAGTTTGCTTCGAGCTCAAGCAACAAAAGTGTAAGGTAAAGGTTCCTCTCGATGTTTGATGCATCGACTATATCAACCAGCACGTCCGGATTCTCCTCTACGATGTAGTTTCTTGCTATGAGTTCATCAATAACTCGGGAAGTGAGACTATAAGTACCAGGCAGATCGACGATCTTCAATTCAACCCCTTTATGAAAACATTTACCTTCTTTCTTTTCTACAGTCTTTCCTGGCCAGTTTCCTACGTGCTGCTTTGCGCCAGGTACCAAGTTATTGAAGATCACGGATTTGCCTACGTTTGGGTTCCCGATCAGAGCCACTGTGTAAGCCATTAATTTACGACCTTTTGTACCATGATCTTCAGGGCAACTCCTCTTCCTAGAGCGATTCGAGTGTCCTTAACTTCGACGACCAATGGCCCTCCCCGTCCAGGATTATGAGAAGCATGTGAGTATACAACTTTTATTTCAACACCAGGAATAAATCCCATATAGCTCAATCTCCTAATCACTCCTCTACCACCTCGAATTCTGGTAATCATTCCTTTGCCTCCCACAGGAAGCATAACAAGAGGTATCTCCATAATCATCCCTTCAAAGAAACGTATATGTCCTCCGCTTCCATCTTTCTCAAGGTTAAATTGTAATCTCGAATTTTGAACTCTAGAGGATTTCCGAAAGGGGCCCGTCTGATTACCTCTATCTCGGATCCTTTGACAATTCCCATATCCATAATTCGGCGTCCAGTATCTCTGCTTCCTTTAATATCAACTATGAGGCTATTTTGACTTGGCTTCACTTTACTCAGACGTAATTTCAATTCAAGACAACTCATTGAATGTTAGGCTTACCTAACATTATTATAAATATCTAATTACATGTTTATAAACTTTATTTTATCACTTTATATTCTTAATAATAGAAATGATTATCTTTATGGACTACCATTAGGAACTTGAAAAGTAGACTATGCCATCTATGGAAGATGCTGCATCGAAACCAGAAAGACAGGCAATTCTTAGAGTCTTATTTAGCAAATCAAGTGGTTTAACTTTTATAGCTTTAAGTGAAAAACTTCAAATGAAACCTGAAATCTTGCAAGGGCATCTTAAAAAATTGATAAAAGCATCTTTAGTTCTTCCGCCTATCGATAAACGAGAATGCTATCAAATTTCATCGATTGGGAGAATTGTTCTTAAAGGGTTGAGGCAGAGGAATATTCGTAAGATTCGCTAAATAAGTATTGTTGTGATCTACGTTGTGATTTACGAGAATATAAATTTGAAGGGAGTCTTAAAGATCGTCAATCTCATCAAATTCATTAAAAAAATCTTAAGAATAGGGTACCCTATTCAATATAGCATTAAAGAGGGTATGAGAAACTTATATGACTTAGTAGTAGAATTGTGTCTTTCCGTTAACTCTTTAATAGCCGTAGGCATTCAAAGGGTTATAATGGGGTCGGTGGGATTTGAACCCACGACCGCCAGCTCCCAAGGCTGGAATCCTAAACCAAACTAGACGACGACCCCTTTTGTCCGTAATCCATTTAGGGAAAATAGGACATTCAGCATTACTGTTGAAGGTAATTTAAGGATGACGGTGGTTAGTTTAGTCTGGTCTAGGACGTAAAAAAAGGTTGGTTTGGCCTCCCGCCCCACTGGAGCAGGTTTGGAGCTCCTACACCTTATTTTTTAATGTGTACTTGAAAACAGTTTAAAGATTTTTTCTTCTATTCTTTTCTATAGGTAGCTCTAAAAGAGAAGCTAAAAGCTCATCAGAAATTCCGGGAGTATTAGCAACTGCCTCTTTCATAGTCCTTTTTAATATGTGAGTCGTAATCTATTGATGAATACGCTTACGATAATTATTAGTCAAATAACTCTGGATGAAATAGTTTGGCGAGTACTTCAATGGCATCTACTATTCTCGGACCAGGCCTTGTAAGGATGGCTTCATCAACTTCGTATAGTCTATCATTTTTCAATGTAGAGATCTGATCCCAACCTATCCGACCTTTTACTTCATCTAATGTTAATCCAGTCTAGATTAGAGAATAACACTATCTAAAAAGATAAAAAAGAGGTGTTAAAAGGTTGTTTAATATTCAATCTTTCTTGGAAGTGTCTTTGCTTGTTCAATCCATTGCTTAATTTCATGGACTGCTTTAAATCAGGTGTCAGTAATAATATGTAAGAGGAAAATTAATAAACTGAATGGTGGGGTCGGTGGGATTTGAACCCACGACCTACAGGTTCCTCCGCTCCAGAAGCACATCATCCAATTAGTCAGTGAACCTATAGAATACCCTCTGGAGCCTGCCGTCCTACCTTACTAGATAACAACTTACTAGGAAAATCCTAATAAAGTCTTCTAGGGCTCCCGAGGAAACCTTGCTAGACCACGACCCCAACATAAAGAATCTAAGTTTCAGGGATTTCTTAAACTTTATTATAGTGAAAAATCGATTAAATTTCAAATTCTATAAATATTATAATTTATTCTATTGTATTATAATAAATTCTGCAAGTTCTAAGGAATGATATCCTTTATAGTGCAAATCTTAGCCTAACAGAATTTATACTCAACTATTATAATTGTATTGAGAACTCCTCATAACTTGAATGAAAAATGGTCTCTAAAAATTTAAATTAAAAACTCTCCCCGCTATATTTTTGAAAAAAAATGAAGATTTATAAATCATCACGCATATATAACACATAGATAACAAATTAATACGTTAAATTAACACATAAATTTATAATATAGAATTCTGCTCTATGGCCCGAATCCATTTTGGCCCTCGGCAAGATTATATCCAAGCTGAAGGTGCCAGTAAGGAGGCAAAGAGCAAAGCCTCGTGTTGTACCATTTAAAAAAGAAGGACTGAACTCTCTTTATAAGGCTAGCTCGATTCTTTGGCTTCTTTCTTGTAATCATTACCCATCTTTGAAGATCAAATCAACTTACCACTTCTTAAACGAAACTATGAAAAGATTTAGGTACAAATTATATGATCTATTCGATGATCCTGAGTGCCTAAATTACTCTTCTATAATCAACCTTGGTTATGTGAAAGAAAAGCATTGGATTTATGCAGCTTATATAGCAACGATAAGCTCATTACCCTTCTTATATAAAGTATGTAATTTTCAAGAAATTGTGAGGGCTATTTTTGCGAAAACATCTTTTGGGACAAACATCAAATTGCTGGATAATCTTAATGATGAAATTCATAATGTATCTCAAGCAGTCGACTCACTCTGGAATTGGTTATCTGCACATAGCAAAGGAGGATACATGAATAGAAATAGAACCGATGATCCGATTATAACTCAAGCTGAGAATTCCGCCTTTAAGATGGAAACATGGGTCTATGAATCTGCAAGTTCATGTCAGTATTATGCACCTAAGATGTATGATTTTTACCTAAAAGATGCTGCGAAGTGGGTCAAGGGTCAAGCAGATTCTGTAAAGCATAAGGCTGATAGAAAAGGCAGGATACCTAGTATAGAAGAGTACATAAAGTACATCTCTGAAAAGAGCATTGGGGATTTATGGATAGACATCGACTTATGCTTTTTAGAAAGTGGGCTAAAATTTTTAAATAAAGATCAATTACAGGCGATTAATACCTTAAAAATAGGCAACTCTCTTGTCTTCAAATCAACTCTGGTCTACGATGATGTCCAAGACATATACGAAGATTTGAGTACCAATTCCGTAAATAGTGCTGTAATTCTTGCCCTTGAAAAGGGAGTTATCTCTGAAAGAGACCTTACAGAGAAAAGCTCACATGAAATAGTGAGAAGGTTGGGAGAAGAAGGCATCTTTTTAGATACGATAAAACTTGCAGATATGATCTTCTTAAAAGGAATAGAGAAGTTTAATATTCCGGATAACCTAGATAAAATTATTGATAAACAAGGCCTCATTCAAGGTTTCAGGTTTATCAGGCTCTTTAACCTCAGAAAGTTATTGATTAGGAATAAGAATTATGTAACAACGAAACTATTCTTTTCTTCACTGAATGATTTTGAAAAGATCAAAAGAACGATACCCGATGACATCATGAGACTTCAGAGACATTTAATCTAAAATATTATAATTATAAATAATTCTCTCTATCCAAAATAATGGATTCAATAATAAAATCTAATAACTAAATGTCAAGTATAGAATTCTAGACTATAAATCTTATTAAATAAAATAGCTTCTAATATATGAATTTAAAAGTGGACAGATTCTACACAGGGCATGAAATTTTCGATGAAATAGTCACAATAAATTATGGCTCATCAATCCTTGTACTCGATGAAAGTTATATGGAAGCTAAAAATCTGTTAAATGCTATACTCAAAAAACCCATTGAATTTGTATCCTATGATGTTGAAACATCCAGAGGTCAGATTGTTTCTGTAAGTGAATTATCTCCTTCTGATGCTAGTGTAACAATAAATAGATTAAGGGACGAGTCAAAAGGTTCTGTAATAATCCATAATTATCTCCCAGACTTTTTAATAAAGTATGGCTCAGAAGCAATTTTACGCCTTATCGGAGTTTGGCGTGAACAAACTTTGAATAATAAAACAGTTGAATTTTATCTTTTACCAAAAGGCACTTTCAGCGATCTAGAGAAAAAGTTAATATCTATTGTAAATGGTGTGATAGAAGTAAATGTAAAACGTTCTGAGAAAGAGTTTGATTTAAGTTTTATAGTAAAGCGCATTTGCAAACCAGAATGGCACCTCCGTGAATTTAGATATAAACACGATGGGCTTAAAGTCCTTATAGAGTGGGAAGGGGAGTTCACCGATAAACTTCCTAGAATAACATTAGATGAGATAAAGAATAGAGTCGAAAGCTATAAAAAAGAGCTCCCATCTTTACGGGTAAAAGTCGGTACCGGCGTACCTGTAAGTCTATCAAACCGTGATTATTGGCTACTATCCCAGATAAAGGGAAAAAGTCTGTATTTTCTCCAAACCCTCTTTTATGATAGGTTTGATGAAATTTTGGAGAGTATTGCAAAATGGCACATAATGGGCAATATACAAGTCGTTAAATGCGATAAAAATATTGAACAAGAAGATAAATTTGAAAAAGATATAAGTTGGAAAACAAAGCTTGCTTTAAAGCTTCCTTTGAAATTGGCACTATACTTACTAAGGTCTCCAGAATTCCGTACTGTTCCAGTAGATGTATTTGTTGCAGATAAGAAAGCCATTTATGAGTTTTTAAAGATTTTCTTCGGAGATAGAACAGAGCTTAACTTAGAATCTTTGGACAGTTTACTCTATATGGAGGAAAAATTTCATGAAATTACAGGCAGATTGAAAGCTATCAAGGATATGAAATATCTTGAGAATGAGAATATTCGTTTAAATATAAAATATCTTCCAAAAATCATTAAGATGGTTTTACATGTTGGTTTTAAATTGGATTGCGACATCAATAAAGTTTCAGCAACTACTTTTCAGATAAAAGTAGATAAATGCTTTTTCTGCGAAGGTATAAAATCAGTTAAACCAATTTGTAAGGCGATAGTTGGAGGTCTTACAGGAGCTTGCTCACTTACATTTAAACGCAAAATAAATTGTAAAGAAATCAAATGTAAAGCTTTAGGTAATAATTGTTGTGAATTTGAACTAACAGTTAAAAATTAGAAAATTACATAGTAAAGTTTGATAAATGATAAATTAAATTATGTGTATTTTTAACTCTATTTTATCTATCTAACTAACTTTTTATAGCAAAATTAATTTACTACCTTTTAGTTTCTTTTATCTAGCCGGCCATAGCAACGGGGTCCGACCTGGTCTCATTCCGAACCCAGACTCTTAGGAGGGGGAGAAGTCAAACCTGTTGTCGCCGTTGTGTTAGTTAGGTGCGAGAGCCCTCGCGAAGCAACGGTGCCGGCGCCTAATTCTTGTATGAGAAAGTTAATCTTTATCGATTTTTTGTCAATTATCTTTACTCTTGTATAAGAGGGCTTAGCAATAATACATAGCTGGGGACTAGGATTCAAGCTAGAACAGAATGTTTTAAAAGGTTATTTATTTTGTAGATTAAACTAATTGAGAAAAGAATCACATCTACCTTTATTTCTCAGAGCTATCAGTCCATTATTTAGTTTCGCTATCAGATACCCTCATAAAATTAACTTTGGTAATGCTATTAAAGCATATAGAAATTTTAAAGTTGAAAATGGTTTAACATTAATCAATGTTAATAGTCTTGATTTCATGTCAAAATTCATTGCCAAATACCCTCAGCAAGTCACAGCCTATGTTGGTTATTGTCAAAAATCATTAGATTGTCCTAAAGACAAAGCAGGAATAAGGTCGAAGGAATGTGATAAATGTAGTAAAAAGGATGAACCTTATCCATGTCAAATAGGAATTTTAAAAGAGAGATTTGATAAATTGGGAAGTAAATTAAAAATCATAAGTATGACGGAAGATTTCATAGAAAAAGAATTTTTATATTCTTTTTTTAAGAATGATACAAAAAATGGTGCTTTTATATTTGTTAGTTGCCCTGTAATGCGCAAGTTACTCTTGCCATTGGCTCTCCCTTTTTATAGACCCAATAGACCAACTATTATATTTGATTTAAAATACAATGTTTGTGATTTAAAAAAAATCTTATGTGTACAATCTCGTATGCATGATAAACAAACATTTCCCTCTAATGAAACCTTCTATGCGTTACTAAAAATGCTTGATAAAGCTAGAGAATATCAAAATTCTTAGATTTATCTAGGTCATGGCCATGTAAAGAAAACCTTCATCTTAATTTCGACATAACTTTCGATACAGTTTCTCTATGGAATAGGAGAAGCCAGATAATTGGAATTATTATGAATGTCAGAAGAGCAATACGCCAATCGCTTAGCATTACTTGATTAAATATTGAGACAAAGGTCAAAGCAAAAATATAAAAGATAAAATCCTTCATCCTATTTCCAATCTTACCCACATCATTTAATAATACCTCGGTAGACTTACCGCTCTTTTCTATCTTATTCACCAAATCTATCTGTGTTTTAAGATATTCTTCATGCCTTTTTTCGGCAATACTTCTTCTTACCATCTTAAGTTTTTTCTCAACAGTTATATTCAGTTCCTTGATTCCTAGCTTCTCTTCAGCAAAAGACCACCAACTTCTTGAAGGATTAAGTACCGTGCGAATAAGAAAGTGAGCCTCCTCTAGCCCATGGGTTACCATCTTTTCAGCATTCTTGAATTGTTCAATAGCAACCTCATCCATATCCAATATTTCTGTCAAGAATGAATCATAAATCTCTGTTAGCACCCTTAAATGATACAAGATTTCAAAATTTATGAAATTTTCCGAAATCTCATCGAGTTTTGGGGCCATGAGTTTATTGTTGCTGCTCCTCCTAACATCATCCCAAATCTTGCTCGAACAGATTAAGAGCATAGCGTTTGGTGACAAAAAATGACTTATTTCAAGACTTTGAGAGAGATCGATTAAATCGTTATGGACCGTAGATGATGTTCTAGTTTTGAATTCTTTATCTTTTGTGAATAGCGCTCGAACCTGCCTTGGATAAGTCTTAACTATTTCTTCAAAAGGGTTTTTGACATTTTTTAAGAATTCATAAAGAATGAGTAGATTGCGTTGATGTGGACTTGTTTTTTCAAGTAAGTTGAAGTTTTCAAGGTTTCTCTTTTTACCTAAATAGTCGAGATACAGAGCTTCAATCAAGAATTTATAAATCATGGATAGATCAAAAAAATTGCAGTGGTAACAAGAATAGGTTATATTAAATTCTTTAGCTATCTCATTCTGGTTCGCTTTTTCGTCCGATTCCTCTTTTCTTTTTAAATCTATTTTACAATACTTTTTTGCCTCCTTTATCATATCATCTAATCTATCTAGCTTAACTGCCTCTCCTAAGTTGATAGGTAAAGCAACATCTACTTCAATATTATTTCCAACTAAATCCATCATCTCATCCACCTTCAACTCTTGATCAGCGGGGTAAAGCCAGAAGCTTATGCAACCCACTCCACTTTTATAGATAGTAACTACCATTCTAACTGCCCTAAATTCACCCATTGGTTCGAACTTGATTAAAATTGGATAAAGTATAGCACGTGAAAACATCTTTCTTTTAGTATCT
>JAKLZG010000041.1 GCA_024256165.1 Candidatus Methylarchaceae archaeon HK02M2 | reverse complement strand
ACTTGTGAAACAACACATTTGACGCGTGGATCGACGGCACCTACCATCAGTACATGACCACCGCTGTAACTAGTACCCCATATACCGATTTTTTCCTTGTCCACTTCCGGTAAAGTACGGGCAAATGAAATAGCATGGCGATAATCGCCCACCTGAGCCCAAGGATCTATTTCTTGTCTGGGTTCACCATCGCTTGCACCAAAGTTGCGATTATCGAAGACTAATACACCAAGACCCGCATCAGCGAAGACTTCGGCATACTTATCTAGATACATTTCTTTGACTGCAGTAAAGCCATGAGCCATAATGATCGTCGGCACTGGTCCAATCGATCCATCAGGTAGATATAACCAACCTCGTAACGTTACGTTTTCGGCATCAAACTCAATATCTCGTCGAATTTTAATCCCTCCTCCAATTTGGGAATTTATAGAGCGCCCCTCCTCGGCGCTTGGAAAGCAAATTAATGTCTTTTTTGGTTTATTCTATCCATTTTAGGATTTTTATTTCGCGAGGTGGAGGTGATGATTTTTCTGCAGGATATCCAAATATCAGTGGTGCTACAAGTTCATGATCTCCAGGGACTCCTACTTCAGCAAGTATCTCAGGTTGCATGTTTAAAACCCTAGCCCATCCAACGAAGCAACTACCCAGTCCTAACTCATGGGCCTTCAAGAACATATTTTGACTAAGTAACCCACAATCCAATAATTTCACATCCCGTAGAGATCCCTCTATTTTTTTAACACAAACTAGTATTACTAATGGTGCTCCGAAGAACTGGGCATAATCAACGGTTTTCCTTGCCGCCTCCCAATCCATCTGCGAAACAATTTCTGTGGTTTTTACCGACAATTTGTTGATTGTGTCCTTATCTTGAATTACGACAAATTTCCAGGGTTGGGCATTAAACGCAGAAGGAGCCCAGACACCCGAATCTAATAGTTTGTCAACAATTTCCTTAGGAACAGGGGTATCTTTATAGGCTCTACAACTCCTCCTCTCATGAATACATTCATCTAAACTCACTGTCTCTCCCCTCCTTATTATGGCACTTGTAGAATGTATCTATGTCCTAATTTACTTTTATACTTTCACACTCACGTGTTGAGGATGAATCCTTCCTCTTTTAAAACTCTGCAAAGCTTTGTAAAACAGGTAGCGTTTGTTCAGGTTTCCACTTGGATATTGTAGCAATTACTGGCATTTATTCATCCTCTCCTTATTTTAGGTACTTATATAGCGCCTCTCATCGGCGTATGAGCGTGTAGGGGTCACATTTATCTGAGAATCTTTCATACAATTCTAACAATAATGATACTATTTAAAGTGGGGTGGAATCTCCCCCTCTTCCACCCCTTGACTTGTCATAATATAATTTTTGATAAGTTATTTTTTTATATATGACAAGCCAAAGTATAATATATGACAAGTTATATATATAATTTTCTTTTACAAATGACAAAATAAAACCTAACTTACTAATCCAACGAACCCTGAAATTAAAGCAAAAATTTCTGAAAGTTTAAAATAATTGGTTGGAAAACGTGCAAAATCTGAAATTAATTTAAAGACTTAATCTTTATGAGTTAAGTGCTAGGGAGACCGTGATGCACTTGATGCAAGTGAACACCGTACACTACCACAATTTATCCCATCCTGAAGGAATGGGCTTTCGCTTAGCTACCTCCAGGTAATCCATTAGGATAACGAGTTGGGAAATAATAATCATCTAATCTTTTAGCAGTATTAACCGTGTTAAATTCCCTATCAATAGTTGAAGCCATTCTTAACAAAACAAAAACTGAATGTGTAAAAATCGTTTCTTCTTCCTTTAAATAGAGATATGCCTTCAAGGCCTTTTCTGCGCTTTGTTGACAGAGATATAATGCAAGATAAAAACGTTTTGCATTTACTAGCAGTTCTGCATCTTTTAATTCTTCTTCTGCCTGTGTTAGCCACCTAAGGGACTCTTTTTAGGGTCTGACTTCATAAATTATCTTCCCCCGTTTTTAATACATGTCGTAAGAATCTACTCAATGGAAGATTTTCATTGAGTTCATTTTCTGTATACGCTAGTATATCACAGTCTACAGACCTCTCTATAGTCTCATAGATCTCTTTCATCCAATCTTTTCCTGATTTTGTAGGAGGAATAATAACAAGAAGGTCTAAATCACAACTATTATTTACAGTATAATTATTCATAAAAATATAAGAATTCTCTGAAAGGATTAGCAGCTAATTATAGCAAATAGCTATTAAGTCTTTATTTTCAAACTTTCATCATTATGCACAAAAACATATTACAATACGATGAAATCCGAACAACATAGAAAAGACATTAAGAATTTTACCGAATTACATTTTGCAAGAAAACAAAAAAGAAGAAGATATAAAGGGTTGCTTAGATGTCTGTATCATCTCCAGAGTCATTTACCACATTCCGAAAACTCTCTGAACTTGGGGAACAAATCGATGCTACCACAAAACGCCTAAAAAAAATGCATTTGGCAGGTGAGTTTCTTGATAGTATATCAATTGAAGAAGTAGAAGCAGCAGCGTTATTACTGATTGGACAACCATTTCCCCGTACTAGCCAACGTACACTTGATCTCGATTGGTCTGCCCTTTCTCAGATCCTTCAAGAATTACTTAACCCTCCCCCGAATACCATAAGCAAAATTTTCAGGGAAACTGGTGATATAGGCGAGGTAGTTCGTCGAATATACAAAAAATCCAGCGGAATCCGACAAACAACTCTATTCAGCACTCCTCTAACTATTCCAGATGTTTATCAAACCCTTGCAGCGATTGCCGACATCAAAGGATCTGGTTCTCGTAAAAGAAAAATTACCTTACTTCGCTCTCTCTTTACTCGGGCAACTCCACTAGAAGCTAAGTATTTAACAAAACTCCTCTTTCGTGATCAGCGAATTGGCTTTAGTGAGGGAATGCTAGAAAGCACTATTGCCCGAAAATTTAAATTACCTTTGGCACTTGTTCAACGAGCAAATATGCTTCGAGGAAATATTGGTGAAGTAGCACGTATTGCTAAAGCTGAAGGTGCTGAAGGCATGCAAAAAGTGAAACTTCGTCCATTTACACCTCTTCTTCCTATGTTGGCTACCCGAGCAACTGATCTTGATGATACTTTTCAACAATATGACGGTGAATGGGCTTTTGAAATGAAACTTGATGGAGCAAGGGTACAAATCCATATGCAAGAGAATGATGGGACAACAGAAACTCGCATTTATAGCCGTCGACTTACCGATGT
>JAKLZG010000040.1 GCA_024256165.1 Candidatus Methylarchaceae archaeon HK02M2 | reverse complement strand
AGCACTCCCTTTATACCTTCTAAAGCAGATTTTACTTTTTTCTCTATTTCACTCTCATCCATAATTTATCACTGCATCTTTATGTTCGATAATTGTAGAAACAATTATCTTTCAGCATTTATATATCCTTCCTTTACCAAATTGATTTAGTTCTTAATTCGGCGTTCAATAACACATCTATCTATATCATTGCTACAGGTCTATCATATTCAAATACCGTAGAATAGATGCTCTGGAATAGCTTTGGAAAGTCGCTTAAAGATTTAACGGTAAAATGTATTGGAAAATATTTATGTACATTGATGTTCTTTTGTGTACCGATGCCTATCGTAAAGATGTCGTGAAAAAATGTTTTTCTGGCTGCTTCTTCTGTATGTTCCTCAGGATTTCCCTTTTTACATGTATTCGGCTCTCCATCAGTTATAACGATTAATATTTTTGTTTCAGAGGGGAATTTATCTAAGCGATTGATACAGAATTCGATACTATCACAGATATTGGTGGTACCTCCTGAGTACATACCACCTATACGAGCTTTAACAAGTCTATCATAACCTTCGTTGAAGTCTTTAACTATGTAGAAGTTGTTACTGAACGCACATATGCAGAAGTTGTAATCGGTCAGAGCAATATGTGCGACCTCAGAAAGCAATATGGTGAATTCGGTAACCTCCGATGCTAATACACTACTACTAACATCGGTCAGGATCAGCCACTTTGTATCGGCTTCCTTTTCTATGTATCTTTTAAACAGATGTTCATCCTTGTTCAAAAGACGTTGAACAAAGTCGTGAGATAGGCACGCCCCTGTCCTATAATTCTCTTCCCAATCTTGTGCCTGTTTAATGAATAGAAAATTCGAGGATATCTTCCTTATTTGTGATATAACTTCCAACCTACATTTATAGAAAAAATTCCAGTCTTCATTTGATGTATAGATTTCAAGTGGGTCTTTAGAAAAATACTGCTTTATTTTTTTATCCCTTATATTTTTTAAGACCATACGTTGATCATCCATATCGATGCCAAAAAGATCTCTCACCAATCTCTTCTCAACTTCGGAAGGATCTAGCTGAACATCGAATCTATCAGCGAATTCATCTACGATCTGCTCTTCGTAGCTTTTAACCTGATCTTCTTCTCCCAAGACGTTTTTACTAAATACTGCAATTTCTCTCATTGACTCTTTACTATTAGCGTCACTTGCATTTTTTCCTTCTAAAATGATGTTCTCTGAAATCAAGCCGGTTTCATAAGACTCAAAAAGAGGTTGAAGTAAGAACTCAACTGAGATCAATTTATGGATTTGCTCAGCGGAGGGAACAAGCTCTTCATCGAAAAGATAAGACCATTTGATACGTTCTAAAATACTCTTTACTTTTTCTATATTTTCAAGTTGAATTTTACTTAAAGCAGTATGATCGCCTTTAATTCTCCCAAATGTGATATATTGAATTAAGGCTAAGAGAAATCTAAGTTTTTCAGGAACATCTTGAATATTTTTATTATGTAAAAAATGGTATGCTAGATAACTTGCAAAATCCCTTTTTAGCCCTGGATATCTATTGATTAGAAAGTTATTGCAGCGATAGTCTTCAATCAAGTTTGCTATAAATAAACGCAGTTTATCGATCCTATACCATCTTTGCCACTTCTTTATTTCTGATAGATATATGTGACTGGCTTGATGGGCGACTTGTACCCTAAAGTTTCTGAGAGCCTGGATAGGATCACAATCAAAGACTTTTGTACCAATGATTATCTTATTTTTATCCTCATTGCCGGTCTCCCAAATATCAGATAAATATTCCGTATCATCGGATATTTCAATGGAAATGTCTTTCTTGCAGACTATGCTAGCGATCTCTTTGCCCTTTATCCTTAAAAGATGTGGGTTGAGATTACCGAGTATTAAATTACGTTTTAACATGCTAATTAACTCATCATTCAATCAATATTGAGCAGATCTCCTCAACACGGGTCTTCTCTTCTTCATCGGTAAAACGATTGATTATGGAAATTTCCACAGCATCTTTTTTGCCGAGACCATTTGCTATAAGGTTGCAACAATCTATAAGGTTCCGGAGGCTGATAAAATCACGCAAGTTACCCTCCTTATATTCACCATTTATTTTTTCAGCAATCTCGATGAGACTTTCAGTAAATATTTCATCGTGTAATTTGCCTCTCATCTTTATGATCTTCTTCTTCTCATCAAAGGACGACTCAGGTACTTCAATCATCTGGAATCTATCTAAAAAGGCGATGTTAAGATGTTGTGTGCCAAGGTACTCTCCCTTTGGTGGGTTAAGGGTTATTATAGCGAAAGCGTGTGGATGCCTATCGACTCTCTCATTCTGGTGCTCCTTGATGATCAAGTAACGTCGAAAGTCGAAAACAGAGTGAATTCTTGCGAGAACACTCGACCTTGCTAATGAGAGCTCGTCGAGTATCAATAAACCACCATGTCTACACCAGATTGGTAAGAGCCCACTAACCCATGCGGTCTCATTACATCTCATTTCATAATGTCCAACAAGATCGTATTCTGTCAGATTTCTTGATCCACTAATATCATAGACAGGTAGGGAGAATTCTTGGGCCATAGATAAGCAGAGGTGGTTTTTACCAACACCCTTCTCTCCGATCAGTACTGCTTGTCCGATGACTTGGAGTGCAAAAAGAGACTTCTGCCAGAGATTCTTAAAGTCGAAAAATGTCGGTATGTTAGCAGGAACCATCGATTTCAAGTTGTCAGGGACGTCATAGCTTATATCGGGGACAAGGGCCATATTATCCTCATCTACATCTTTGTAGCTAGATGTGACTTCGACTAATTTTTCATTTAGATATGCTTTTTTAACTCCTTTTTTAATTAAACCAAAAAGTGATCTTTTTTCATTATCATTTAAAAAGTAACCCATGGGAGATACTTTTACGTTCACTATTTTTTTTTCTACATATTTTGGTGGGAGCACTATCTGGACCGTCTGACCCACTTTTATCGCCTAATTATAATTGGGCGATTTCGCAGGATATAAATCTAATTATTCAAAAGTAAAATTTCTAAATGATGATTAGGCTATTGTTGGTTAAAATATCCCAAAAAAAAAGGGGGGGTTTGAGTTTTTCTTTTTAGTTCGTTTACCAGATGCCTTGTAGCGGTAGACCAGTACCTTCGAGAGTCTTCATAGCCTTCGCGTATGCTGCATCCCATTCATCAGTTGGAAGGACTGTGTTTACGTCATAGCATTGTTGGAATGTCTTGCCCTTTGGAGCAGTCTTGTAGCTATCTACGCCTTCATTTGTTGCAAGGACTGCGTTTATCACTTCGTTTGATTTGGGTACATTAAGCTTTGTAGTTGCTATTGCTACTTCTCCCATGACTCTCGCTTCTATACCAGTAGTGTAGTCTAGTGCGACTCCCTTGGCTGCAGCAACACCTGATTCTAGCTCCCTTCCAGAAGCTGTATCACCCATTGACTGAGCTGCAAGCTCTAAAAGGACCATCTCTGTGCATGGACCAGCCAGCGTGTAGTACTGGTTAGCTAGCATGTAAGGTGTGTTCCTGTCAATAGCGAGTCCACACCAACCTGCTACTTGGATAGTCTCCCTTGCTGTAGTTGTTCCCCACCTTACGTGGATTGGCCCGTCCAGGTGGTAAGTAACGCCGCCCAATAGACCAAAGCTCGCAGTGGTGGATGCTACGTCTACAATTGCAGTCTGCTCCCTAGTGCCTGTGAAGCCACCGATTATTGGCATTTGCTCGGACATTAGAACAGCGTCTATATCCTTTATGTGCTGTATCTCTCTAAGGATGTCGACGTCATACTTAAGCTCGTTTAGCTGAGAGACTTCGTGACTGTCACATGGTCTTAGACCGCCTGTGACGTTCTCAGGTGATAGGAAGTCAGCACTGTTCCTTACAATGCCTAGGCCGGACTCAGGACCCTAAATGCCCATTCCTGGTCTGCCGGCATTGGCACATGCAAGGTGTATAAACTGCTGCTCAGTTTTGCATGCTTTCATCTCGAGTGGAGAACCTGGTATTACGTCATTACCCTGGAATTTGCTCAAGACTCCGTTGACGATCGTGTTAACGACTCCCTCTTGGGAATATGTTGACATCAAGTCTACCATTGTCTTCTCTGAGAGAGGAGCACCTGTAGGACCTCCTTGGGTCACAGGTTTTTTAGCATAGCTGGCGGTTCCAACTTTCCTTGACCTTAGCATTGTACCGTCTCTGCCAGCACCTAGCATGACCTCTTCAGTGGCATATTTAATGCCATCAAGAAGTTCGTCCTCAGTTACTGTCAAGATACGGCTTGTATCGATACAGATCATGCCTGTATCTACAAGCAGCTGCACACCTGCTTCGTAGCAGCGGTCTGCCATATCTGCATCAGGAACAAATGTTTTTTCATCGATCTTAATTCCACTTGCGTCGACAGCGGCTTGGCATGCCTTTGGAATTACTTTAAAGTCCCAATCAGCCTCGTCAGCCTTAGGACCTTTAGCGTTTCTTAACCAAGCATCTATCGCGGTTACCCTTCTCTTGCGTACCATATTTTTTTCACCATAACCTCCTTTTATGCACCTACCATCTCCCTTGCTCTGTAGACACCTTCTGATGCATTGTTAGCTAGGACAGCTCCGATCTCTTCTGCCCATTCGGGGGTTGTACATGCACCGCCGATAAGGACTCCAACTTTTGGATAGAGACCCTCCTCTTTTCCTTCCTCAACAACATTCCTCTGGAAAAGAGTAGTTGCTGACATCAGGGCTGAGACTGCCACGATTTGACAATCGTTCTCCTTGCATGTACTCCAGAAATTTCCAATTGGTACGTCTCGACCAAGGTCGAATACTGTAAAGCCTGCACCCCTCAACATGATTGCTGCTATTGTCTTTCCAATGTCGTGAATATCACCTTGTACGGTTCCTATTACGACCTTGCCCGGTGAAGCTGTGGCTCCAGCCTTGGCAAGTTCAGGCTCAAGTACCTCGATACCCGCGATCATTGCATCTGCAGCTACCATAACTTGAGGTAGGTATATTTCTGCATCTTCGAATTGTTTGGCTATAACATTCATTCCAGAAACGAGGGCATCAAGTGCATCTTTGGCAGACATGCCAGCACTCAATGCTTTTCCTGCTTCTGATTTTGCTGTTCCTGCATCGCCTTTAATGACTGAATCTTTCATTACTTCTTTACTCAACTAGAATGCCTCCGGCATATATATGGGACCAGACTCTATAAATACTTAGCGTTTTCGATAAAAATTTTTATGAAAGTTATTATCAATTAAAGTTGACATAAAAAAATACGTAAAAATATTTAAAAAATATTAAAAAATTTTGAATATAACATTGTTTTAATGCAACCGAATTAGTATTAAAACATAGTTATATCCTTTATTAATGTACATATCTGATCATATAAATCAAAACTACAATCCCTAAAACATCAAAGAATTAAATAACCAGTATTTATTATTCTATAAAGAGGAGTAAAAATGCCATTTTGTTCTGAATGTAGTAGTCCGATTCCTGAAAATGCGAAATTCTGCCCTGCCTGTGGAGCTCGTGTATCTCCTCAAAAGGCAGAACTTACATCTCCGGAGTTAAGGATAATGTACATCCTATTATCTCATAAGGGAAGATCTAGTTTCACTAGAATGATGGGTGAATGTGGGATGTGTTTTGGTATGTTCCGAAATTATGCTGATGGTCTTGTCGAGAAAGGACTGATTAAAAGGGGCTCAACTTTGAAGGACTACATCTTGACTCCTAAAGGAAAGCAGGAGATGATGAGTAGATCGGATCAAGGAATACCATATAGATGGTTAGAGGAATTGGAAGAATAAAATGATCAATCTTGGCTGAGCAACCAGTGGGAATTCAGAATATATCTTCATTGGTTAATGAGTTTGGTATTTTCATCTCTAGATCAGGCAAACTACATAAAGTATCTTCGATAAATGAATTTGGAAACTATGTTAAATTACTTACCAAGTGTGGACAGTATATAATTGTTAGAAACTCTCGTCGTAGTAAAGCTGCAAGATGGATTAGAAATGGATGGATAAAGAGACCATGCAAGGGGTGTAAGATTAAAGGCGAGGACCTGTCCAAATTTAAAACATGTGAATGAGTTCTAGACTATATATAACTTATTCTTTAAAATATATATTAGACTTCCTCTAATATCAAGGAGAAATTATGCCTACATTAAACCTGACCGATCGTGAGGTCGATATTTTGGTAAACCTACTCAAAACCAGTCTAAAGGACGATTATCATGACAATGGCGACCCAGAAATGCGAAGGAAGAATTTGGTCAAGGGAATCTTGCCAAGAAACTTGAAAGAAGAAATCAGAGATGTTTTAGGAAAACTTGAATATGTGCAAAGATGGTGGAACCAACGAATTGAAGATTTAGAACTAAAGTTAGATCGACTGAGGGAGTTGGAGCAAAGAATTATTAAAACAAATTAACATATCTTTAAGATATTAAATAAGAATAAGAATATGAATATTGATCAAAAGTACCTTCCGCTATAACTAAAATGCTAAGTAAATAAATCAAATTTCTTAGATTTCTTTTTTACTATCAATAACATCCATGTGTTGTCATCTTCATGATCGGACCATTCCACCTCACGCCAAGGTCCATAACTTGGTCTTGATCGTCTAGCATCTAAACATCTTTCTATGTCATAATATCCTTTTAATTTGATGCAATCTATCAAATCGTGATTACTTTTCACTCCTTTGTTAGAAAAGAATTCTTTGTACCCCCTTCCAGGCTTATTAAGGATGACTACCCTCCCATCTTTTGCAATATACTTCCCAATTTTATCCAAAATTAATTTGTAATCAACATAATTGAATATATCACTGAAAATTGCGATGTCGATCTTCTCTTCTAACTTTTCATCAATTCTTTCTAGGCTGATGTCCCCCAAACCAATGAACTTTGCAATTCTTCTTTTTTGTTCATAACACTTTGTTTCTTTTAATAATTCTTCCATATCTGCCTTTACATATAGAGAATTGCCAGCTATTTCTCCATCTTTCTCTTGGGGAAGTCCAATATCTACAAGAATTCTATATTTAGCTTTCAATATTCTATTAATGATATCGCTCTTTGGTCTTTGCCCACAACCAAAATCGGCAATTAAGTCGATTATACCCTTATCAAAGATTACCAATGGAACAAGGACTGCGCTAATAAAATCCTTCATAGTGTCACTATAAATGTCCACCCAATGGTTCTCCCATCCACACTTGTACATTCAATATTGATCCAACAACAGAGTTCTTTTGTTTTGGTCTGTCATATTTGTGACAGACAGCTTTAAATTTTGGCAAGGTCAATTATAACCTGAGTTGACTCCTGAGCTGTTATCGAAAATACTCATGGATTTTGGATTAACGGACAGACAGGTAGAGATCTATCTCTTTCTAGCTAAGACAGGGCCTTTTATAGCATCCCATCTATCAACTTCATTGAACATTCACAGAACAGAAGTTTATCAGATTTTAAAAGAGTTGCAGAAGAAGGGTTTAGTAGAGTCTACTCTTGAATTTCCCAAACGTTTCACTGCCATTCCATTTGAGAGAGCACTGAACCTCCTAATTAAAGCGAAGAAAGATGAAGTTGAATATTTGGAGAAGGATAAGGATAGATTACTATCTATGTGGGAGTCGATCGAAGTTAGAAAGCCTGAAACTCTTTCTGAGAAGTTTATGCTCCTTAAAGGACGAGATAGAATTTTTTCAAGAATTTCTCAAATGATAGAAGAGATGCATAACGAATTTTGGATAATGACAACTTCTTTAGGTATTGTGCGCTTAGAAATTGCAGGTCTGATCGACGATATTGTTAAGCGTAATGCTCGGTTCAGAATTCTTACGAATATCTCACAAGAAAATATGGCAACAGTCAGACGAATACGCTCTACAATAGAGACACATCCGTCGATGGAAGTAAGACATGTAGAATTCGGAGTAAAATTATTCCCACGCATAGTGATAAAAGACGGGAAGGAAACCATTCTATTTATAACACATAAAGAGGATAGGTCCATAACGCGTCGAGAAGATATAGGACTATGGACAGATTGTAAACCATTTATCAACACAATTGTAGCGTTCTTCGAAAAGATATGGTCTAATTCGATAGATTGGCAAACAAGGATATCTATGATTGAAAGGAAATTGAGCTGTGCCATGAGGTCTCCAGCTGTTAGCGTTTTAACTTCAGATTCTATCTCTACTGTTGTAAACAAAATAGTGGAACAGGACATAGGAGCAGTGATCGTGACTAGCGGTAAAGAACCTGTTGGTATTATAACTGAAAGCGATATATTAAATAAGATTCTTAAGCTTAAAATAAATCCGGATGAGACTTATGCAAAGGACATAATGTCTACGCCCATCGTGACCGTTGAATACGATTGTGATCTGACAGATGCGTTAAAACTAATGCAAGAAAAACACATAAGAAGGTTAGCCATCACAAAGAACGGAACGCTAATAGGTATAGTAACAGAAAGGAGAATATTAAATTCCCAAGTCTGCCCTGGTCTGATAAAAATTTCAATATGATTTCTTATAGAAATTACCGAACTAGATTAGAAGAACAACTTGACACAGCAGTCATAATTATGAAGAAAGGATCAAACCTAATACATATGTTTAAACGGGGCCCCCGGGAGTCGAACCCGGCTGAAGAGGACTAGAACCTCTCTGACCGCCCCTGGCCAGAGCCCCAATTCTCCCATAAGCTTTTTATTTCCGTATGCCTCGGGGGCATTCTACTCCATTTTCATCCGGATCATGCGATCAGTCTAGGAGTGGGTTCCCGAGGCGGGTGAGAACACCCATGAAAAAAAAATCCAAAGAAACTTTTAAATTTTATCTGAAGACGTAAAAGCAAGCATTTGGGGCAATTTAACTATGAAAATCTGTGTTGTTGGAGGGAGACTTCAAGGAACTGAGGCAACTTACTTGGCAAAAAAAGCAGGATACGAAGTCATCTTAATTGATAAAGACTTTGATGTCCCTGCAGGATCACTTGCTGATGAGTTTTATACCTTTGACTTATTAAATGATGTTAGTGCTATAAAAAGAGTCTTAAATTCTGCAGATGCCATACTTCCAGCTACTGAAAATTTACAGAGTCTGAGATTTTTAAAGGAGTTGTCGATACAGATAGGTATCCCGTATATGCAAGATAATCCCGCTTTTTGGATATCTTCTGATAAAGTTAAATCAAGAGAGTTTTTTATCAATTCAGATATCCCCAATCCAACACCATGGCCAAATTCTGGTTTCCCAGTTATAGTAAAACCTGCGAGGAAGAGTGGCAGTGTAGGTGTTTTTAAAGCAGATAATAAAGAACAGTTAAAAGAAGCCTTGAAAAGGTCTTCATTGATCGATGAAAAGCTTATTATCCAGAAATTCATCGATGGTCCAGCATTATCCCTTGAAGTTGTAGCACTTGAAGGGAGTTCTTTACCCCTGCAAATAACACAGTTAAAGTTTGATGAAACTTACGGTTGTAAATGCGCTTTTGCACCAGATCAAGTTAGTGATGATGTGAGAAAGAGTTTTACGGAGATTAGTGAGAAGATGGCAAAAAGACTGAATCTAACTGGCTTGATGGATGCTCAAGCCATAGTGGATGATTCCAATGTCCCATCGATGATAGAGATCAATGCAAGGTTACCCAGCCAAACTCCAACTGTAGTTTATCATTCTTCTGGTGTGAATATGGTTAGCCTTCTTGTAGATATTTTCTTAAGCAATAAAATTCCTTATGTAGCTGTTAAGCCAAAGACCGCTGTGATATACCAACATATCTATATTTTAAATGACAAACTTGCCATTGTAGGAGAACATATGATGAGTAATGCAAAAAATCTCAGGATTGAAAAAAAATTCTTTGGAGTCGATGAAGCTATAACAAACCTAGATTCCGGTAAATCTAAGGGAGTAGCAACACTTATTGTAAAGGCTTCTTCACTTGAAGAAGCGGAGAGAAAGTCAATGCAAGCAATAGAAGGATTGATGGCGGAATTCCATCTTACCAAATTCCTAGATTCATCTCCTAAGGGTGTATGAAGAATGAGATGCATGGATAGGTTAACTAATGACGATATCCGATTGATACCCGATAGCATCGAAGAATATGACATAGATTTTAAAGCCAAAATAGGCAAGTCTTTGATAGAGTTAGCAAAGTATTTGGTAGATGATCAAGAAATAGATCAAGAAATCATAAGAAGCAAGGTGGCAGTCATCCCCGTAACTGCAGGTCTGGGCGTCATAGAAGGCTTCGTTGATGCCGTTGTCGCAATATTGAGATATATAGGCATGGATGCCTTTATTACTCAAAATACCGATGTAGCTGGCTTTGCTGAAGCATTTTCAAACAATGTCGACTTGGTATTCATGGGCGACGATCTGGTTTTTTCAGCGTTTAATATCAATCGGAAAAAAGTTATCGACAACTCCTTCGCTACTGGAAGAGTATATGCGGCTGCTTTAGAACTAGTTGCGCAAGGTGTGAAAGGCAAGACTGTAGTGGTCGTAGGCGCTGGGCGGGTGGGCTTGTCGGCTATAGATTACTTTATCCAAAAAGAAGCAAAGGTCATAGTTATAGAGATCGACAAGGAGAAGGTAAAAGAGCTGAAAAAAAGGTATAAAAGAAATCTGATCTTCATGGATAGTCTGGATGAAGCCATCAAATACACAAGACTCATCTTGGTGGCCGCACCTGTTCAAGGGCTTATGACTGAAAAGATTGTAAACTCAGAAACAATCGTCTCCGCACCGGCAATACCACTGGGATTGACCGAGTCTGCTTTACAAAAACTTCCTACGAATAATCTTATTCACGATCCTTTACAATTAGGTGTAGTAGCGATGGTTGCCCTAGCTCTAGGATGACTTTAGGCGAAATATTGAAATATACACTTGAAAGTTGATTAGACTGCTCATATATGTTACTAGTTTCATCAAATAAAACACTGGTGTAGAGAGATGGTCGAGTTCACCGTTACTCAAAAGCGTCGGCTCAAAGAACTTAATGCACCAACTGAGCTTTTAGAACGAGTTTTTGAGAAAGTCTCAGAACGAGATGCATTCTTTGATAAGTTTGTATCAAACCTTGTAAGTGACAGTAAAACTCGAGTTCAACAATCAATAAAGATGAAAAGCCGGTCGTCCTTGAAGGTTATTGAAAAGAAAGTTGCCGAGGCAGTCGTCTTAAAAGGGTTCACAGAAGTGAATACTCCAATACTCATGCCAAAATCTTACATTAAGCGTATGGGCATAGATGAATCCAACAAGCTTTGGAAGCAAATAATCTGGTTAAAGGATAATCTGTGCTTAAGGCCTATGCTGGCACCAAACCTTTACTATATAATGAAAAGAATCAGGAGATTCTCACAGCCTGTACGCATATTCGAGATAGGCCCATGCTTCCGGAAGGAAGAGGAAGGTTTGATACATTCAACTGAATTTACAATGGCCAATATCGTAGAACTGGCACCTGAGGGGGATCCGTCTATCATCTTACAAGAAATGATTAGCGCAGTTATGAATTCGGTCGGACTGACAAATTATGAAATTAAAGAGTCGCCTTGTATGGTTTACAGGAGGACTCATGACATTTTAGTCAATGGCATAGAGGTCGCTTCTGCTGTTATAGGCCCAATACCTATCGATCAAAATTGGGATATTACTGAACCTTGGGCAGGTGTAGGTTTTGGTCTGGAAAGATTGGCTATGTTGAGTAAAGGTTTAAACCGAATAAAGCCTGTTGTAAGAAGTGTGACATACTTGGACAGTATCTTTTTAAACATATGAGAGGTGATCACTTTTTTCGATTTTAATCCCAAAGATAGAAAAGTCATGGAGATCTTAGAAAAAGCTCTTGATGGCAAAGATCTTTTAAAAAACGAAGTTCTTTACCTCGCAAATGTTAGGGATATTCACGATCTTTATTCCATATTTTCAGCAGCTCAGGAGTTGCGTGAGAGGTTTTTTAAGAATCTTGTTTATACTTATGGCTTCATCTACTTCACTACTTATTGCAGGAATTCTTGCACATTCTGCGCCTATAGAAAACCAAACAATAAAGCGATAAGGTATAGGAAATCCATGGATGAAATTCTCGATTACTCTAAGGAGATAATGGAGTCGGGGATAAATTTGATTGATTTGACGATGAGTGAAGACCCTCTTATTTACGATCAGGGTGACGGGTGGCATCTGGTCGAGAAGATTGTCAAGACAATAAAGGATGCTACAGGACTTCCCATAATGGTCTCGCCTGGTGCAATTTGTAGAGACGGAATAAAAGCGTTTGGAAAGGTTGGAGCGGACTGGTTTGCTGTTTATCAAGAGACATACAACCGTGAATTATATCGCAATCTTAGATTATACCAAGACTTCGACTATCGTGTAAAGGTAAAGCTTTGGGCGAAGAGTGAGGGTATGTTGATTGAAGATGGTATGCTTTTAGGAGTTGGTGAGACCGAAAGTGATTGGGTAGAATCGATCTTCTCAATGAAAAGTATTGGAGCTCATCAAGTTCGCGAGATGGGTTTTATCCCTCAGCCTAACACTCCGATGGAGAATATCCCGCCGCCACCTCTATTGAATGAGATGAAAGTTATAGCTTTGATGAGGTTAACCAATCCCGATAAACTCATTCCTTCATCATTCGATGTAGATGGTATTAAGGGGCTTCAATTACGCCTTATCGCTGGAGCGAATGTAGTAACTTCTTTGATTCCTCCAAGGACGGGGCTTGTTGGTGTAGCACAAGCAGATCTAGGTGTAGATAGCGGCATTCGGACTAGGGATGGCATAAAGCCATATATGGAACAGTTAAATTTTCGACTTGCCTCGCAGAAAGAGTATGCAAAGTGGGTTAAGGAGCAACGTGAAAAATTAGAAATAAAACGGGAATAGTTATAGACGAATTTGGTGCTCCTGTAAAGCCTTCAATAGCTCACTTTTCTTCTAATTTAAGTTTAGAGAATTCGAATACTTTTTCAGGACACTCTCTCTCACATCTCTTACAAGAGATGCCGATACATAAATCAGTTCGAATAACTATCCTGAATTTATCGTCTTCATCTAAAACTTCGAGTGCTTCTTCTGGACACGCATATTCGCATGATTTGCATCCCGTACAACCTTCAAATTCTTGTGCCAATATAGTACCTGTTTCCCTAACTACATGAAGTCCCTTCTCCCCTAGAACCGGTATATCCCTTATTACGATTCTGTGTATTTTCGGCGCAAATTCTCTTTCAGGGTATTCAGGTAATTTGTAATGCTTAAGGAAGTGACGGTACTGATCCATTGGCATACCGCTCCAGAAACCAAGCTCAACTATGTATGCATTCTTAAAGTCTTGTTCTAATGGGAACATAACATGAGTGCGCTTTAGCTGCTCAGCGATCTCCTGAGCTTTTTCAAGTACTTCAATATCCTTGGCTATATCACATGCAAAAGCAAGAGATGTATTGCCTACTTGGTAAATATTTTTTACAGTTGGAGGGACTAGGCCGACACCCTGGGCTTTAAAAGCATCAACATACGTGCCTCCTGCACCTGCCATGTATGCAGATTCGATATCCTTAATCGATAAACCCAGATGGTTTACAAGTGTCAAGTGACCTGCTCTGAAAGCTCCAAAAGCCTTACCAGCCTCGGTCAAATCCTCTTCGGTGAAGTAGATATCGTCACCTAATAACCGAATTCTCTTATCTTGCGTTGAGATATGTGGTAAGCGGATCAAATCATTTTGCATTCCTGTGTAAACTACAGCTATCGTTCCTGTCCCAGTGATTCCTCTCGGATGAAGGTAAGAGTCGTATTTCTTAACCATCTTTCCATCTATCGCATCTACAAGGTATGATTGATGCCCAATCATCTCATTGTCTAGCACTGTAATTTGAAGACCGCCATCGTATGAATTAACGTCTGAGATTGCTCCGGGAGATGCGAGCATACCCATTTCGATTTCCTGACCTTCTATCGCTGGACCCGCTGCAGCAGAACCCGTGTAGATTTCGTCATCTACCATTAAACCTATTTCAGCATTAGTCCCATAATCTGTGACCAGAGCTATTTCTTTTTTATCCAATAGACCAGACTTAAAGATCATGGCTATTGCATCGGCACCTATCATATGAATAACAGCAGGGGGGATGCACACCTCGACCTTAGGGTTTAAGATTTCCAAACCTACTTTATCTGCATTTACTACTTTACCCTTTCTCTCAATTCTAGAGAGACCGATAGCTTCAAGCGCAGCGTCACCCGCATAAGCCAAATCCCTTATCTCTATCCCTTGGAATATCGATAACTGTATCGGGTTTCCACTAAAAGCCATTCTCTCGACTTTTTTAAGGTCTACATCGAGACTGAGAAGGACGTTCTCAACGGCTCGGACAACGATCTTATGCCCAACTTCTAAACCATTGCTCATGCAAAAATCTAAGTGATCCATAACGTTACCTCCGGGCAAAGGATGTCGTAAGGTTATAGCTGTTGAGAGAACTTTCTTACTTTCTAGTTCTATCGCTTGAGCTCTTATTCCACTTGTTCCTATATCGACACCTATGACCAAGCTCATATTTACCACATCATGTTTTACCTCAAAAGTACTGATATATATAAATTGAACTAAATAAAGTTGTAAGTCATAAATTACTAGAATGTAAAAAAGTTAAAAACAATTATTATAAAATCGTTTTATAGAATCTGTAGTCATGTTTCAAAAGAATCGTTCTAATTATTTTATGTTATTTAGTACTTTAGATACTCGTCTCAGACATTCTAATGCACACTCATATGATGGAAAGCTCTTCATACCGCATTCAGGACCAGCGTATAAAACTCTCTCAATACCATAATTAGTTATCATCTCAGTCAATCTTCTTTTCATGGTATGTTCAGTTTCAAGAAATTCTTTTGGGTCACGCATTCCTTGCTTTATTTCAACCCAAGTTTTTCCAACTTTTTCCATCAAAGTAGATCCGTCATCTTTTCTATCAACTGAAGTCGACAATTTCTCTCTAATAAGCCTATCAAAATCTGTGATGCATATGCTCGCTTTCAAGAACTTATCTTTCTTTTCAAGAAGTTGTTTTGTTCTTTTTGATTTATAGATTGGGTCATCGACATGGGACTCAATAACGTTTAACGAGTCTATCTCCCAAAATAACTCATCTACTGTATTGTGAAGGTGGATACACGAGCGTAGTCCCTCCGAAATTACCTTATGGGAAATCCTTTCCCAAGCCTTAAGAAGTTCTTCTCTTCCTTCAGTACCATAATCTATTAATGAGTCACTTATAAACCCAAAGGCTGGCTCATCGATTGCGACTAGCTCTACAGTTGAATATTTATCTTTAAAAATGTTATTTGAGACAAACTTTGAGAGAATCTCACTCAAATCATGAAAAATATTTACCCTTCGATCAACAAAGAGGGATGATAAGGTATACGGACCAGTGATACAAATCTTGATCTTGAAAGGATAGCCTATTTTTTCATAAATATATCGTGAATTCCTTTTAATTACTTGAACCTCGGGGATCTTCGTTTTTTCAAGTACTACAGATAAATTTTCGACTACAATCCAACCGTCCTCAGTCTTCTGGATACCATCAATCGAATCTAGGAACATCAGATTCATATCTCTTAATTGTGGATAATTAGGGACAAGTATCCCTTCTTTAAGCTTGTCTAAGATAACTCTGATGATTTCTTTCTCAAAATATTTAGTGGGTTCAGATAAAGGATGATCTGTCTCATAAAGCAGTGATAGGAGTGAATTGAAGCTAACAGCGCCTCTCGAGAGCTTATCAAAGTTCCCAAAGAAAGGCATACTTCCAACATCATAAGATTTTATTCTGGGCACTGACTCCGATCCTCCCAAATTTAATACAGATATTTTTATATCTAAAGGTTATTCCAATTATTTAGTTTTTTCAGATGAATATTACGATTCTGCTTATGTAGTTATCCCATTTGGAAAAACGAGTTAGTGATTAAAAATGGTAAAAGTAGTCGCTGTAATAGGAAGTAAAGATTCTGGAAAGACCTCGACAATAGAGTATCTTATCTCTAACTTTAAAAATGAAGGTTTCAAAGTAGGTTCGGTTAAGCATGTCCATAAGCCAGATTTTACTATTGACATTGAGGGCAAAGATACATGGAGATATGCTCAAGCTGGCGCGAAAGTGATCGTTCTTGTTGCTTCAAGAGAAGTAGCTATAATAAAAAAGGGAGTTCCGAAAATCAAGTTAGAAGAAATGGTTAAAAATTTGGAAGAAGAAGGGCTCGACATCATATTCATCGAAGGATTCCGTTCCATTACAGCTGAAAGGGGTGATATTTGCAAGATTATTACGGCCAAGGATGAGGAAGACTTGGAAAAAATCATGAAAGATATGATTCCGCCAGTAGTGGCAATTACTGGGAAAGTTGCAAAAATTAACCCAAAACTTCGCAATTTAGGAGTTCCAATAATAGATTTGAATATTGAGGGAAATAAACTCATCCAGATTGTCAAAAATCATTTAATATGAAGATATAGCCCATAGCCATTTTTATTTGATTGGTCTATCCAAAATAAAATCAAGGGATCAAACTTGATTTATTCTATAACCTTGAAAAACATTTCAAGGATTTCGCTTAAAATCGATGTCATTTAGTAAATATAAGTTCTATTTATCATCGACCCTTTTGATATCTAATAAGCTATCTGATAGTTAGTCTTTCTAATTCTGTTGTCTCTGTAGATCTAATGCCCTCCCTCAGGCTTTTATAACGATTTCTTATTGTAACTTCTGTAACACCAGCCGCTTTAGCAATTTCTTTTTGAGTTCTAGCTCTTCCGTCAAGAAGACAAGCGATATACAATGCTGATGCTGCCAGTCCTATGGGGTCTTTTCCAGCTGATATTTTAGTTCTTTTTGCTTCCTTAAGAATTTGTAAAGCTTTCCTACTGGTCCTCTCAGGGATTGTGGCTTTGTTGGCGATTTTTGATACATATTTCAGTGAATCTACAACAGGCATCTTTAACTTTAATTCTCTATGGAGAAGTCTATAACTTCTGGCAACATCTTTCTTTTCAACTCCACTAGCTTCGATTACATCATTCAAGGTTCTAGGCGTATCGGTCTCTCTGCATGCCGCATACAAAGAAGCGGTAATGATAGATAAGATTGAGCGGCCTCTCACAAGATTCTTTTTCAGAGCTTTTCTGTAAATATAAGCTGCCCTCTCAACAACATTATTGCTTACTTTTAACTTGTCGGCCGATTTATCTAGTTCGGTTAGAGCTCGTTTAAGGTTTCTATGAGAAGACATTTCCATCTGACTTCTGATATCCCACTTTTTCATTCTTTGGGCTATTACTCTCTCTTGATGTGTAAGTCTCCTACCAGATGCATCTCTTCTACTATCATCAAGCATTGTTGCTAAACATTTATCAAATACAGCTAAGGACAAAGGTATGCCAACCCTTGCTTTTGCTTCCCTTTCCTCTTTTGTAAAGGCTCTCCATTCTGGATAAATGTCTATTTCACTTTCTTTAATGATGTATCCACAACTACTACAAAGAATTTCACCGCATATATAATCCTCTATTGGAGGCCCTTTTCCACATTTAGGACAACGCTCAGAATATTCGACAAATCTTTTTTTTGAGGAAGTTATCATTCAATTATATTTATTTATAATTGATGATAATTAAATGTTAACAATATGTTATACAAAGATATGATCACATTATAAGAAATATTGTTATGTAATTTCCATTACCATCATTGTAAGTGTCGACTTTATATTCTCTAAGCGTCTAATCTTCATAGTTATGATTTCCTTTACCTTATCTATCGAATCAGCTTCAACCTTAGCTATTATATCATAGACACCGTAAACAAAATGAGCTTCCTTTACATTTTCGATCTTTTCAATTTCTTTCAGTATATATTTTTCTGTTCCAAGGTCTACATTTATCAATATATATGCCATGGCCATACTATAGATGACTACTTTGTTCTTAATAAATTTGTCAGAGTTATCAAACAATATTTTATTGCATTTTAAATTCATTTTACACTTAGATTAACAGAAATAAGAAATAAACATCATAATTTAATCTAGTTAGCTTTATATTTAAAATCCTCTTAATACCGATCTTATTCATCAAGGATTTCCGAATCTTTAGGTTCTATCGCTTTCTTAAGTCCTTGACCTTTTACATATACTGTATACTATATATAGTGTACACTTTTTCAAAATAAGGAAATCTAGGAAAAATCAAGGAAAAATAAGGAACGATAGGAAACTAAAAATCGCAAAATACCGACAATGATGACTGGATCCAGGTATCAGATCAATAACCCTGAGCGTCATTCCTAGCCCATTTTTTAGGATTCCTAACAAGGAAAAATAAGGAATTTTTAAGAAATGTTTCAGTTCCTATTTTTGGCCAAAAATTTCCTTGTCAATTCCTAAATAAGATTCTTAATATTTTCTTAATTATTTTAAGGAAAACATGTAGAAACAGAGGTATAAAATACTTTGAATTAAAATTTAGGTATGCTCCAGACCGTAAATTGGGATCTTTAAGGATATGATAAGCTGTTATAAAATCCTTAAAAATCGGTAATCATATTACGGCAACTCCCTTAACTTGATAGTTTAGCTCATAAATCACTTGTAATGCGCACGACTTACAAATACCCAAAAAACATAGCATAAATTCATTAATTTGCATTACAGTATAATACGGGCGCATTACAATATCAAAAACATGTTATGTTTTAGTTCAGCATGCAAAAATCTAAGACAAGTTGAAAGAAGATTTAGACAGGATATTTCTCTTCGAGCACGGGAAATTATCTGAGCTGATCTGAGATTGGCTGAGATACAAAGTAGAAGGTTATGAAAAAAAAGAA